>JANLUE010000932.1:0-9047 GCA_031363325.1 Gemmataceae bacterium | reverse complement strand
CTCACCCCCCGGCCCCCTATACGAAGCGGTGAGGGGGAGGACACGTCCGGTGTCCGGATGCCGCGTCGGCCGATGCCAGCGTGGTGTCCGGGCCGTTGGCGGTTCGCTATAGATTCACGGACCACGCTGTATTCGCGAAGGAGTTCCGCATGCGACTGTTGACCGCGTTCGCCCTGGCCGCCTTGTGTTTGGCGACCTCGGCCCGAGCCGACGACGAAGCCGCCAAGGGATCGATCGGCATCCAGATCAAGATCGAAGAAGGCAAGATCGTGGTCGTCGAGCCGATCAAGGATTCGCCCGCCGAGAAGGCCGGCATCAAGTCGGGGGACGTGCTCGTGAAGATCAACGACTTCGCGATCAAGCAAGCCGACGCCGACGAAGACGACCTCAAATCGGCCGTTGAAGAAGTGGTCAAGAGCAAGCCGGGGTCGAAGATGAAAGTGGTCGTCAAGCGCGACGAGAAAGAGATGACGATCGAAGTGACGGTCGGCAAGCGCTCGGTCGTGCTGCCGAAAAAGGATTGAGCGGTCGGACGAGCGGTGCTTCAAGTGCCGCACCGCTCGCCCCTCACTCGATCGATGTCGCTTTGCGAGGCGAGCGGAGCGGCGTAAGCCGCCCGATCGACCCGCAAACGGTTTGAACACTCAATTCCCCAGCGTCACGCGGACCTTCTGGCCGTAGCGCGGGCCTTGCCTTCGGCCGCGTCGATCGAGACGAGGCACTCGAGGACGCGCTCGTCGCTGACGGCACCTTACCTACGCCAGCTAGGCCGGAGTCAATTCGGGTTCCATCGATCGGAGCAAAATACCGAGGTGAGTCACCAGTTCTGATTCGGGATTGGCCGCCATCTCCGTCAGATGGGCCTCGATCTCCGCACGATTTTGGAGGCGACCTTCTTTAATCGCATGCCAATTCGCATCGGTCAGTTGAATGGGATAACCGGTGGACGGTACGATAAAAGAATCAATAACGTGGACTCCTCTTGGGTCCAAGAAGCGCAAGAAGTAGTGCGACCCCCGCCCGCTCTCTCCGGCGTTTTCGAGTTCCAGACGCGCTTTGCCGTCGGTCAACTCCTCAATGGAAATGGCGGCATCGCGAACCGATTGATGGAGTTCGGCGGAAGCGACACGATGGGCCTCCGTCGCTCCAAGGATCGTCCGGCGAAGCGTGTCTCGAAATGAGGACATGACTCATTCTCCTGGAACTTCGATGGAACCGACCAAAGGCAAATGATCCGAAACTCCCGTCGGCTTTCCGGAATTCCACGAGTAAGATCGCGGACAACCGTCGATCAGATTCAATGATGGGCCGGCAAAAATCTCGATGCGAGACTCGTTCAGCCGAGGCAAGTCGTTCGTCAACAAAGAACCCGTCACGAGGATTTGATCCAGGGAATGCCACGTCCTTTTGCTAGCCCAGTAGTAGGTGCCCGAGGGGCCGGTCGAGACTTCAGCGGCATGAGGCGACTTTTCACCCAGGTGCCGCCATCCGCAATTGTACAGGCGAATTCTCGACGTGTCGCGATCAGTGTGATGCTCCAGTTGACGTGCATGAGCTCGATCCCGATAAGCGTGCATGTCCTTCTCGAGCACATCCGAAAATGGTTCTTCGTTGAGGTCTCCAAATACAACTGCGTGGGGAATCGGCGACCGCATCTCGTGCAGGAACGTGTAGATTTGACGATTCAGGTGTCGGGCGACCTCTTGGCGGGTTCGCTCGCCGGAATCAAATGCGGTCCAGTGACGGCCGTAAAATCGAATGAGGTGGCCTTTGAGTCGCACATCAATTGTGGCCATTGGCCGGCAATTTCACGGCGAATGGGGCACCAGCAATGCCCGTGGATTGCGGAGGCCAACTGATTGATCAAACAAGATCGCCACTTCGTGACGAGCTTTCGCAACGACATCGAGCGAGAAGACGCGATGGCGAATCCTGAGTCGATCTCGGAGCTTAATCGCGGCAGACCGAGTGATCTCGCCCAGCGCGATCAAGCTCAGTTCGCCTTGCAAAATTAGACTTTCGATGACCGACTGCACTCGCTCAAGCTGTGCTTCAGCCGCCTCGGGCGATTCTGGCCAACCTCGCTCCGCCACCCGATTCGCATCAAACGGCGCGAGTCCACCAACGTTCCACCAAACGAATCGGAGTTCGCGGGTAGTGGGCATGTGCGAGGTTCTCAATTCCCCAGCGTCACGCGGACCTTTTGGCCGTAGCGCGGCCCCTTGCCCTCGGCCGCGTCGATCGAGACGAGGCATTCGAGGACTCGTTCGTCGCTGACCGTCAACAAGTCAACGGTGCCGCCGGTGTTGCGCTTCGGGAGGAATTGGTCGCCCACCTTGAACACCTTGCCCTTCCATTTCTGATTGGGGTCCGCTTCGTCTTCGATCTCGGCGGCCGCCCCTTTCGAGACGCGACGGGCGAACTCTTGTGACACTTCCGCTCGGACGATCAGGGGGCTTTTCTTCAGGAACCAGAAAGCGGGCTCACGCGTGTGCGGGCCGAACGTGATGCCTTCCGAAACAAACGAACGCAGGATGCGACCATCGGCCGGAGCCTTGCAACTGAATTGCCTGACGGCCAATTCCGCCTGCTTCTTCAGGTTCTGTTTGTGCTCGATGTTCTTGTCGGCCGAGCGAACCAAATAGTCCGGCGCGCCGATGTCCTTCAGACCTTGCCACTTCACTTGGGCCGCCTCAAGGCTCAGTTGAGCGGCCTTGTAAGCGGCTTCCGCTTCTTCGACTTCGGACTTCGTTTTGATGCCGCCCTTTTCGTGCGCCCGCCGGATGTCTTCGAGCAAGCTCAACTTGCCGATGAGCTTCTGTCGTTCGGCCTGGAGTTCCTTGTCGCTCGCATCCAGTTGCGGCTGGAACGCTTTGACCATAGCCTCCGCCTTTTCCTTGTCGTTCTTGGCGACGAGGATCGCCTTGTCCGCTTCCTCGACCTTGAGTTGCAGGAACTCGACATCAAAGTCGAGGAGCTTTTGCCCTTCCTTCACGTCGTCGCCTTCGTGGACCAGAACTTTCGTCACCTTGGAAGGGGCCGGGAAGTTGTCCGGGAAGATGCGCACGACGGGGTCTTCCGTATCGACGTTGCCCATGCAGACGAGCTTCTTGCCGTCGGGCGACGGCGGCTTCGTTGGCGCTTCGCCCTTCTCGTTGAGGTCCTTGGCGGCCATGAGCGCGGTCAGGCCGAGGCCGGCGACGGCGGCAAACAATACGAACGTCACGATTCGCGAGCGCGTCATTGGCCGGACCTCCAAGGCTCGAAGCCTCCACGATTCATGGGCACGTCCGTCTCCGTGATGCGTCCGTCTTCCAGGTGATACGACACGTCCACGTGTTCCAACAAGCGATGATCGTGCGAGACGACGATAATCGTTGAATCGTATTCGTGGGCAGCCTTCCGCAATTGATCGATCACCACCTGGCCGCTCCCCCAGTCGAGGGCGCTCGTCGGTTCGTCGGCGAAGCAGAAGCGCGGGCGCTTGATGAGCGCCCGACCGATCGCCACGCGTTGCTTCTCGCCGCCCGAAAGCTGGGCCGGCTTCTTGTTCTCTTTGCCCTTCAGGCCGAGCGTCTCCAACATCTCATCGGCCCGACCGCGAGCCTCGCGACCGCTCATGCCATCGCCCCAGCGAAGCACGATCTCCAACTGTTGCCGGGCGGTGAGGGCGGGAAACAAGTTGTAGCCCTGGAAGATGAAGCCGCAGTTCCGCAAACGAAACTGCTCGCGTTCCTTCGGCGACAACTTCCAGAGATCGAGCCAGTGGCCGTTCTCACGAGCCAACACCCGGCCCGATGTCGGCGCCAACAGCCCGGACGCGACGGCCAACAACGTGGACTTGCCCGACCCGCTCGGCCCCATCAACAGGGAGATTTCCCCGTGGTTGAGGTCGAGCGTAACGTCTTCCAGGACGTTCCGGCTCACGCCGCCGTCCGTGAAGGCCCGGCACAGCGAGATGCACCGGAGCGTCGGTTCTTCGTCGTCGGACACAATCACTCGCAACTCCGAGTCGCGGCTCGGGTTCCCTCTCTGGAGAGGGGAAACCAATCCAACCTACCGCAACAAACTCATCGGCTCAATCTTGCGCACCGAACGCAGGGCGATCAGGCCCGCTAGCAAGGCCATGAACATCGTGATCGCGCCCGAGGGAACCAGGATTTCCCAGGGCAGCGGAATCTGCACGCCGGCCAGTTCCCCGAAGAACGCGAGGCCGTGCACGGTCGGGTAGGCGACGATCAGGCCGAACAGGCCGACCCAGAACGATTGCACGAGCACGGTCGCCATCACGCGGCGACGGGGGATGCCCATTGCGAGCAAGATCGCGTACTCTTTGGCGGACGCGGCTGTCGCGGCGTAGAGCGTTTGACTCGTCACGACCGCGCCGACTAACAGTCCCAGGATCGCCGTATAACCCAGCGCGATGCCCGCCTTCGTCTTGAACAACCAGTGCACTCGCGAGCGCAGCGAGAACGTCTGGGCGGTGAAGGCCGACATGTCGTGGCGATGGGCGTATTCTTCGTTGATGTCGTGCGCGAGCCCCGGGGCATCATGGGGGTTCGTGCATTGGATCAGATAGTATGTCGTCGTGTCCTTGGGAGTCATGTTCCGAAGCATGACGCGGGCCGAATCGCGCGAGCAGAACACATAGGGACCGGCGAGGCTCTTGAGTCCACTCGTCTCGCCGACGATTCGCACGCGGACCTTGTTTATCTCCGCGTAATCGCCGATACCCGTGACACCGAGCCTCCTTCGTTCGGCCTTGTCGATGACGATCGAATTCGGTTCGGTCAACGCGTCGCGCATCTCGGGGGAAAGCTGTGACAACGAACCGATGCCATCGCTCTCCAAGCTCGTCCCGATTACGATGCACAATTCCGACCCGCCGTCCGGCTTGATCCACGACGCGAACGCTTGATAGTACGCCTCGACGCCGGCCACACGTGGGTCGCCGGCGATCCGCGACAGGAAACTGAGTTGAATCGGCCGACCAAGATCGACGCTCAACACCTCCGGTGAGCCGACCCACACGTCGGCGCGACTATTGTCGATCGGGATGCTCGTGATCTTGAACAATCCCCAGAGCAGCCCACACTGGAGCGCGATGAGCACCGCCGAGAACGCGACGGCCCCAATCCCCGGGATAAACCGGGGCCGTTCGTGCCAGAGAGTCGCTAAAGAGTAGTTCATCAGGCCGCGTTTTCACTCCGCATTCCGCACTCCACACTCCGCACTTTGTCGATGAATATTCGGTGCCACAACTGGGTCGCCGTCACGGCGGCGAGGCCCAACTCGATCGACGTTTTCGCGAGCGTTCGGCGCATCTTGGGAATGGCCATTCGCCATTTCTGAACCGCCTCGACGTCGAAGTACCCGGTTCGCCGAAGCGCTTCGGGGCTCAGAACCTCGTCGATCCAGGCCGGCCGGTCGGGGCCGGCCAGGTGGAAGCTGTCGAGCGGGGCTCGAAACATCTTCTTCGGTCGGCGGGCGATCGCGCGCGGAATCCATTTCTCGGCCATGCGCCGAAGGATGAATTTGTCCGTCAGGCGGCGCAGCTTCCACCGGGGATGCAACCGATTAGTGTATGCGACCAGGTCCTCATCGAGAAACGGTGGCCGCAGCTCCACCGACTCGTGCATCGCCACCCGATCCCCCTTCGAGGCCAGCAGATGGCCCGCCAACATGACCCGGGCCCCGAGGTGAATCGCCCGGTTGAAGGGATGCCAGCGTTTCATTCGTTCGGGTTCGAGCCCAAGCTCCGTGTATGGAGTGCGTTGCACCAAATCGCGCTTCAGGTCCGGATGATAGAATCGTAACTTCGACAGACTCATCATGCCATAGAGATCGAGCCAGCCGTTGTGCCCGCCGACCGCGTCCTGCGCCTCGCGCAACAGGTTCATGGGGAAGCGCGGCTGGCGCGTCGCTCGCAGGATCAACGAACGCAGCGCGTTGCCGACTCGCACGCCCGGTAGCACTTCGAGGCCGCTCATCAGCCGATGAATTTTGAACCACGGGTAGCCGGCCAGGAACTCGTCCGAACCTTCGCCCGTGAGCGCCACCTTGTAGCCATTTTCGCGGACCGATCGGGCCAATCTCAACAGGGCCGCCGCCGACGTATCGACGACCGGAAACTCGGATGCTTCAATCAGGGCCGGGTATGTGTCGCGGACCTCGGCATGCGAATAGTCCGCGACGATGCTCTTCGTGCCCACATGCCGAGCGACCAACTCGGCGGGTTCGGATTCGTCGAAGCCCTTCGACCGGACGGCCACGGTAAACGTCGGGATCGGCCGGCCGAGGACCTTGCTCGCGATTGCGACCACGACACTCGAATCGACGCCGCCCGAGAGATACGCAACGACCGGCACGTCGGCCCGCAGTCGGCGATCGACCGATTGGATGAACAGTCGCTCGTATTCGGCGACTGCCTCACGTTCCGAAGGGTTTTCTTCGTCCCCCTGGTCGGGAAACTCCATTCGCCAGTAGGGCCGCGGTTCGAGCGTCTGGTCCGCGTCGCCGAGTCGAAAGCTCAACCCATGGCCCGGCGGCAACAGGTTGACGCCCTTGAAGCACGTGATCGGCCCGGGCACGGCGAAAAACGTGAACACATGGTTCAAGCCACGCAGGTCCGCCTCGGCCGGCACCATTCCCGAAGCCAACAGCCCCTTGATCTCCGACGCGAACAGCAAATAGTTGGAGCCATCCCAGCGTCGCACGGTCCAGTACAGCGGGCAGATGCCGAATCGATCGCGGGCGATGAACACGTGCTTGGTCCGCGTGTCGTGCACGCAGAACGCGAACTGCCCCTTCAAGTGATCGACCAGCCCGTCGCCATGGTCCTCCCACAGATGGGGGATCAATTCCGTATCGGTGTGCGTTCGGAAGCGATGGCCTTTGCCTTCGAGCTCCGCCCGCTTCGATCGATACTCGAAGAACTCGCCATTGAAGACGCACCAAACGGAACTGTCTTCATTGCCGATCGGTTGCTTGCCATCGGCGAGGCCGACGATCGAGAGCCGGCGATTGGCGAGATTGAGGTAGGGCAGATCGAGGTAGCCATCGTCGTCCGGTCCACGATGGAACAGGGCGTCGGCCATGCGTCGAACGGTGCCGGGCGGGGCCGCCCGCCGGCCAGCGAGGTCGATCGCGCCGGCAATGCCACACATAGAGGCCCCGATGTCCGTCCGGATGCAATGTTCGCGCACTTCGCCCAGGCCGGCACGACCGGCAAGCGGCGAAGATTCCCTAGTACCTTAACGGCCGGAAAGGTCTTCGCCGTGCAAGCCGAATCGGCCCGCACTCGCGGACGGATCGGCTGCGGGCCGTGCCACCGATGCATTTTACCCAAAGCGCCGGGACAAAGAGTCGCCGGATGAGCGGTTACCGCCGGATCAACGCTACCAAATTCTCGAAGAGTCGATTTTGACGTATCGCGAATCCGGCTGACAAGGCAGTCTTGCCAGAGATCGTGCGCGTCCCAGAACACATCGGATTGGGAAAGGATTTCGGCCCGTCGAAAACGCCGCTGAGCCGACACGTCTCGATCGACGAAGGAAAGCTGGACGCCGGCATCCGTCGTCGACCAAGTCCAGTTTGGACCATCGGCAATATTGGCGAAGTCACGGGCAATCGCCTGATCGACTGGAGCTACCAGTTTCATCAATTCTGAATTCGACAAAACGTCGCCGAAGCGTTCAACCGACGGCTTCGCCGCATTCGATCGAAACTCACTGGCGGTTGTCGTCTCCATCGCTCGTCCTCCCCTGAATCGTATCGCACTCGATCTTGGCTCGCCATACGCGTCGATCGAAATCGAATAGACAACAACTCATCGCTTCACAAACGCAACCACCAAAGCAACCACGGCACTCAGCAGACAGCCGGTGAACGCGAGCTGAACCTGCCACTTGCGAGTGCGGGATTCGTCGAGGAGTCGTTCGAGTTGGCCGGTGCGAATGTCATTGGCCGAAAACTTGACCGCCAGATCGCCGACCGTGTCGGCGAGGCGTCGCAATTCAATTCGTAGAGAGTCTTCCACCGAACTCAGGCGTTGCAACGCATTGTTGAAATCGGCGGAAAGGCGGGCAATCTCCTTTTCCGCCTCAATGATGCGGTCCGTATTCGTTCGACTGGGCACAGTCAATTCTCCTGCAACTCGGCCTCGCGGCGCCATTCGCGGAAGATGTCGAGCAACCGATCCGTGGTTTTGCCATTCGAGGCGATCAACAGGTTCTCCCACAACCGGCTGAGACGATAACGCAGCTCGCCCGAGTCTGAGAGTTCATCCGAGACGAACCTTCGCGTGATTGACTCGTCGTGATAAACCAACTCGAGTTCAATCTGACGGGCAGTGCCGTTCGAATTCGACATCCGCCACACGGCGCGTGGAGGTGACGGAGCTTGACCGACGGTGGACTGCAACACGTCGTTCGCCGATCGGACCATCGGGTACAGCTTGCTGTCCGATCGAATGTCGTCCGAGATCGCGGTATCCATTGCGATTCCTCCCCCGTCATTCTATCGCACCTGGCGTAGGCCCGCCATTCGCGTTGATCGCAATTCGATGACCCAGGGCCGCGCTCATTCCGCCGACCGGTTGCGGGCGGGGCTCGCCTTAACTAGAACGCTCCCGGTGCGTTCACTGGCCCCACTTCTCCGATCGGGAAGCGGGAGAAACCTATCGAGACCCCTCTCATGTCGAATGTCGTTCGAGTGGCCGTCACTGGCGCGGCCGGGCAAGTCGCTTACACTCTGCTGCCACGGCTCGCGTCGGGCGAAGTGTTCGGGCCGAACACAATGGTCGTTCTGCAACTGCTCGAGATTCCCCGATCGATCAACCCAAAGGCGATGGACGCCCTCGAAGGCGTCGCCATGGAACTCGAGGACTGCGGCTTCAAGACGCTGCAGGACATTGTCGTCACGGACGATGAATCGAAGGCGTTCGATGGGTGCAACTACGCGCTGCTCGTCGGGGCCGCGCCGCGCGGGCCGGGCATGGAACGAAAGGATCTGCTCATGAAGAACGCCCAAATCTTTCAGAAGCAGGG
>JANLUE010000415.1:0-1468 GCA_031363325.1 Gemmataceae bacterium | reverse complement strand
GCCATCCCTCCGGGATGCCAGCAGTCCGCCGGGGGTGTCGCTTCGCTCAACCCCCGGCTAATTGCTGCCATCCCTCCGGGATGCCAACGACTGTTTGAAGTGCCGGTGACTCTCTGTGACTCTGTGGTTAGAAGTTTTCTGCATTTGTCTTGAAAGGATCGAATCATGCCCGCGAAGATCAACGTCGTGAATGGCCCGGACCAGGGTCGCACGTTTCACCTGAACGGGCCGGAAGTGCGCATCGGCCGGGGGCCGGGCAATCAGGTATCGCTGCGCGATCCTTCGCTTGCTGGCACGCTGCGGATCGAATGTCGCAACGCCCTCTACTTCGTTCACAACGAAACGGGCTCGGCCGCGTATCTCGACGGGCAGCCGTTTCCGTCCGGCGAACGTCGGCCGTGGTATCACAACGGCCGACTCCAGCCGACGGCCGACACGGTCATGGAACTGGAAGTCGTCGATTCACCCGCCGGCGTGAAGGGCGATGGCCCGGTCGTCGAATCGACGCAGGCCACCGGCTCGACGCCCAAGTCGAAGCGCACGCAGATGGCGATCATCGCGATCTGCGCGCCGCTCGCGCTCGCGGGCTTCCTGATGGACTCGAAGGAATCGGCGGGCGGGCGATCGGAGACGGACGTGCGTGTCCTGTACGAACGGATGGAATCGGACTTGCGCGACCTGTCCGCAAAGCCCGGTTCGGGCGGGCGAACGGCGACTTCGGCCTTGAAGCACGTGCATCAAGGCCGAATCGACGAAGTTCGCGGCGCCAAAGGCCCGGCGTTCAACGAATATCGCCGAGTGGTGAAGGACATTGATGCATCCCTCGCCAACACGACCAACCCGATTGCCGAATCGGACGCGGAAGTTCTGCGCAAGGCGCGCACGATGTTGAACGACCGGCTCCTGGAACTCGGCGCGGCCGGCGCGGCGGAAGAGGGACGATAGCGATTCGCCAAGTGGTCTTCTCCGCGCATCGTGGCCAATCTGCTCTACAACGAACTGTGCCATGACGGCGGGATCTGGCATTGGATGCCGTAAGGAGACCGCGTCATGAGATTTAACCGATTGGTTGTCATCCGCGAAGGAACCGACTGGGTCGTGTGGCGCGGCGAACATCCGTTCACTCGCGCTCGCGTGACCGTCAAGCAGATTCAGCCCCGCTCGACGCAACTCGATCTCTTGCGAACGCGGCTTCAGCGCGAGTATCAGTTCCTCAACGCGATCCTACACAAGAACCTGATTCGACCCACGCAACTCGGCAACGACGGAACGGCCGTCGCCTTCGAGGACACGCAAGGTAGTCTTGCCCAGCTCATTCAGCAGGAAGGCAAGTTGCCGGTCGATCAGGTTGCCAACGTGATGTTGCAGTGTCTCGAAGGGCTCGACTATTTGCACAACATGAAGTGCGGGCACGGTTCGATGGGTCCCGACACCGCATTGTTGAGCCCAACGGGCAGCATCAAGCTCG
>JANLUE010000411.1:0-5135 GCA_031363325.1 Gemmataceae bacterium | reverse complement strand
ATCAACCTGTTCCGTTGCCCGAGCGACAAGGCCACGCCACTTGGCGGCGGCTACGGATTAACGAACATCGGGCCGACGAACTATTGCGCCAACATCGGCACAGGTACAACCAATGGCGGAGCACCATTTGGTTCGCCATGGAACGCGGACGGCATGTTCGCGGCCAAGGACAAAACGCGAATCGCGGACATCACGGACGGCACTTCGAGCACGGCCGCGTTCTCCGAGAGCACGCTCGGCGTGGGCGCCGAATCCGTGGCCGGCGCGATGCCCGGTAAGGCGTCCGACGTGTACGCCTATCTCAGCGGGGGAACGCAACTCTCGGACGCCGCCTGTGCTAGTGCGAATCTGTGGAACGTGCAGCGGCTTCGAGGTTTCATGTGGGCCTCAGGCGAGATTCGCTGCGCGACGTACAACCACTACCTGCCACCGAACGCACAGGTGCCCGACTGCGTGACGAACGACTACACGCCGGGCCCGGGGATCTACACGGCCGTCGGCTTCAAGGCGGCCCGCAGTAAACACCTCGGCGGAGTCAACGTCCTCTTCGGCGACGGCAGCGTGCGGTTCGTTCGCGACGGCATCGACCTGGCGACGTGGCGCTACCTGTCGACCAAGGCCGGCGGCGAAGTGGTGAGCGATTACTGATCAACATGGCGAGCCCCGGGGCGTTAGCCCCGGGGGTCACGCCGCAAGAGATTAGATCAACGATTCTGTGGGTCACCCCTGGGGCTAACGCCCCAGGGCTCGCCAATATCGCGGGGCTCAGCTTCGTTTGAACAAATCCACCTGGATCAACGTCGCGCTCGCGGCCGGGGCGATGGTCGCCACCTTGCCGGGGCGAACGCACGGACTCGGGCTTTTCACCGAACCACTCCTCGTTGAAACGCAGTTGACGCGCGAAAACTATGGCGCGATCAACTTGTGGGCGACTTTGATCGGCTCGCTGTTCTGCTTCCCGGCCGGCTGGTTGCTCGATCGATTCGGCCCGCGGTCCATGTTGATCGGCGTGTGCGGCGCGCTCGGGGCGACCGTCATCGTGATGAGTCAGTCGACCGATCTCGCGGCCGCGACCCTGTTCACGTTTCTGCTGTTCACGCGTGGGTTCGGGCAAAGCGCCCTTTCGGTCGTGAGCCTGTCGCTGAGCGGTCGCACGGCCGGCACGCGGCCGGGACTGGCCATGGGAATCTACGCCTGCCTAACGTCGGTCGGTTTCGTCGCCGCGTTCGGAATCTTGCGTGAAGTCATCCAGGCGAATCCGGAAAACTGGCGCGGCCCTTGGCTTGGAATCGGCCTTGGCGTGCTCGCCTTTGGCCTGATCGCGGGACTGTTCGCTCGAGCGTCCGAGCCGTCCACCCGAGAGAACGCGATCGCGGCGAGCGGCCGAACGCTGGCTTCGGCCCTTGGCAGCGGCACATTTTGGGTTTTCGCGATCAGTACCTCGTTCTATGGGCTGGTCGTGGCCGGCACCTCGATCTTCAATCAGTCGCTCCTGGCCGAGCGCGGGTTCAACAAGGAAGTGTTTCTGACCGTGACGATTCTGGGTATCCCGGCCGGGCTGGCGGCGAACCTGTTTGGCGGCTGGGCGGCCACGCGCTTTCGACTGGGGCCGATCCTCACCATTGGCCTAACATTGCTGGCGGGCGCGCTCGCGAGCTTTTCCAGCGTCGAAACCATCCCCCAGGTGTACGCCTATGCCATCGTCCTGGCGGCCGCCGGCGGACTGATCACGGTGTGCTTTTTCTCCGTCTGGCGGCCGGCCTTCGGGACCGCTCACCTCGGCCGCATCCAGGGGGCGGCCCAGTTCCTCACGGTGCTGTTCTCGGCCGTCGGCCCGCTCGTGTTCGGCGCCGCCAAGGACCGGGCCGGCGAATACGCCATCCTGTTCCCGTACTTCGCCATCGCCTCGATCTTCCTCGCGGCCCTGGCGTTGATCACTCCCAGCCCAAACCCTGCTCGGAGCGCCGAATGACCTCCCTCCGGGACGATTACGAACGCGATGGGTTCATCGTCGTTCGCGGATTGTTCGATCCCATCGAGATTCGATCCGCCGCCGACGAAGCCGATCGGACGATGTCCGAGTTCAAGCAATTGATTGACACAAAGAACTTGCGCTGCCGGTGGCAGGACAACGTGTTCACCGGCGAGTGCCAGTTCGACGCGTTCGACCCGATCATCGATTTATCGCCCCCGTGCCGCGTGCTGGCTCGCCATCCGCGCTTGCTCGATTTGATTCACGAACTCTACGGCGAACCCGCTTGTTTGTTCAAAGACAAGCTGATCTACAAGCTCTCGGGAGCGAAGGGCTATGGGCTCCATCAGGATTGGATCGCCTGGGAACGATTTCCAAAGAGCTTCAACTCGGTTCTCGTACCACTCGACCCGGCGGACGAGGCGAACGGTTGCACAATCGTGTATCCGGGTTATCACACGAACGGGCCACTCACACCTCCGGATGGTAGCTATCGCGAATTGCCGGCCGACACCGTGAGTGAAGCGAAGGCCGTCCCGCTCGTGCTCGCGCCGGGCGATGTCGCGGTGTTCGGCGGCTTCACGCCCCACCGATCGAACGCGAATTTGTCGGATCGGCCGCGCCGACAGTTGTACTTCAGTTACACGAAACAATCGGACGGCGGCGATCTCCGCGACCAACACTACATCGACTTCCGCGCCTGGCTGACGACCAAATACGCGGAGTACGGCAAGACCGAGACGTATTTCGCTTGAATGAACTTGATCGAGGACTGCACATGATTCGCTTCCATCTCTCGTTGAACGTGGCCGACCTGAAGAAATCGGTCGAGTTCTATCGGGCCCTGTTCGGCCAGGAGCCGGCCAAGGTGCGCGACGACTACGCGAAGTTCGAGCCGAACGAACCGCCGCTCGTGCTCTCACTCGAACCAACGGCTCGGCCGACTGGCGGGCCGCTCAATCATCTCGGCTTCCGACTCGACGACGCGAAGGCCCTCGTGGCTTTGCAAGCTCGCCTCGAAGCGGCCGGTTTGCATTCGCAACGCGAAGAAGGCGTCGAGTGTTGTTACGCCAAACAAACGAAGTTTTGGCTGCACGATCCGGACGGCACGTTGTGGGAGCTTTACACGCTGGACGGCGACATCGAACATCGCGGCGACGGCCAATCGCAGGCCACAATTCAAGGGAACGCGCCCATGGCCTCGCAACGCGTCTCGTTCGAACATCGCATGAACGCGCCGTTCCCGGAGACGATCCCCCTGGGCGATTCGGCGGCGGATGAAGTTCAACTGCGGGGCACGTTCAACCTGCCGCTCAGTCCGTCCACTCGCGCCAACGTGTTAGCCGAGACGCTGCGCGTGCTCAAACCGGGCGGGCGGTTGTTCGTCCATGTGCTCACTGGCGACCATCCGGTCGACGCGCCAGACCTTCCCGGCCCGGCCGGGGCCGTTCGACACGTGCCGTGTTCGACGGACATGGTGCGACTGCTCGAATCGAGCGGGTTCGTCGGCGTGAAGTTGTTGAAGTTTTCGGCGTCGCCGTGCTTCGTCCGAAACGAAGTCGCAATGCGCGAGACACAGATCGAGGCCTGGCGACCCGTTGCCGAACCGCCCGGCCCAGCCGTGGACCTCGTCTATCACGGCCCCTTGCGGCAGGTGACGGACGACGCTGGTCGCGTTTACCCGCGTGGGACTCGCGTGACCGTGCCGGCCGCCGGGGCCGATCGATTGCTGGCGGGTGATCTCGCCAAGTCGTTTACCGTGATCCCGCGAACCGGATTGACGGCCGCGAGTTGTTCCGCGTGAAGTCGCCAAGCGTGAATTGGTCGAAGCCGATCGCCTGCGCCGCGAGAACGAAGAATTGCGTCGTCGCCTCGCGGGTCGGTAGCGGTGCGATCAGATAATCTGGCACGCCTCGGCGAACGTCAAGCGCGGACTTCTTCGGTAGAGCTTGGCCGGGTCGCCGTGGCCGAGGTTGCAAAGGAAGTTCGATTTCACCGTCGTGCCGGCGAAGAAGGCCGCGTCGACCTTCTTGTTGTCGAACCCGGACATCGGCCCGCAATCGAGCCCAACGGCCCGCGCGGCCAGCATGAAGTACGCACCCTGCAGGGACGAGTTCCGCAGCGCGATGTACTCCAGCACCGGTTCGGGCAAGTCCTTGAACCAGGCCTTCGCGTCGGCGTGCGGGAACAGCTTCGGCAGTTGCTCGTAGAACCGAATATCCATGCCGACGATCGCCGTCACCGGGGCGAGCATGGTCTTTTCGACGTTGCCGCCGTCGAGACACGGCTTGAGCTTTTCCTTCGCTTCGGCCGATTGAACGAACACCACGCGCATCGGGCACATGTTGGCCGACGTCGGCCCGAACTTGGCGAGGTCGTAGAGTTCGTTGAGCGCCGCGTCGGCGACGGGCTGATCGCGCCAGGCGCCGTGCGACCGGGCCGACCGGAACAAGAGGTCTCGACCCGCGTCGTTCAGAGGCTCGCTCATGGTGCCGCTCCGGATGACTTTGATGAACTCATGCTAGTGGGTTGGAACCGTAGCCTTCCACGGAAGACGCTCGCGACGGGTTCCAGAATGAATCGACGCGACTCGATGGCCCGTCACATGGCGCGCCTACACTAGCGGTGTCGCCAGAATGCGAGGCCGGCCGTGCCCGTGCAGATGGAACTCAAGCGGATCATCATCTCCGAGGTCCACGAGCAGCAGATCATCGTGCTGCGCGAGGTCGGCGGCGACCGGAGTTTTCCGATCGTGATCGGCATCTTCGAGGCGACCAGCATCGATCGACGGGTCAAGAAGATCGTCCCGCCCCGGCCGCTGACTCACGATTTGATCGTGACGGCCGTGGAGCAACTCGGCGGCGAGGTTCAGGACATTGTCATCAGCGACTTGCAGGACCACACGTACTTCGCCAAGCTACGCATCCGCAAGGACGGCGAGTTGACGGAGATCGACTGTCGGCCAAGCGACGCGATCGCCGTCGCGGTGACGGCCAACGTGCCGATTTGGGTGGCCGAGGACGTGTTGGCCGAGACGATCGAAGAGGGACTGTAGCGATTGCCGTCGGCATGCGCGACCCCGGCCTCGAAGCCATCGGCCGGGGCTATCTGCGTGTCGCCGAAGCGGCTCCCCGATCCCGAGCGGAGATAGAATCCGCGAAGC
>JANLUE010000900.1:0-12670 GCA_031363325.1 Gemmataceae bacterium | reverse complement strand
CTCATCAGTGCTGGCGACCTGCAAAAAGCGGAGCCTCAACCCCTTCACCTTCATCAGCCGCGCCCTCCGAGGGCTCCTCGGCACCCTCTTCGGGTCGTAGGGGCGCTAAACAAGTACGGCGATCTTTTCGGATTCTTTGGGTCGCGGATTCCATCGACTTTCTTGAACTTCGGCCCGTCCGAATCACTCAGATCGACATCGTATCGATGGATGGGATCGCAGAACCAGAACCGGCCATCCTTGTCCTCGATTATTGAACGAGTGCCAAACGAGCCATTGCGGAGGTCACTCTCGGGTAGCCAGGCGAAGGACTTCCCGTCATAGCGACAGACACCAAGATTTCCCGTGCCGAACCAGAGGTTGCCTTTGCTGTCTTTGAAAATGAAGTAAACGTCATAGGGGCTGTGTTTGATGTTGGGGTATTTGGAGCGCGGATGCTGTGCTATATGCTCATCGCCCGCCTTGGTCTTCGGGAACACCAGGCGGTGCAACGATTGGCCATCATAGCGGTAGACGGCGCCGGTATCCTGAGCATCCGCGAACCACCGGTCGTCCGGTTGCAATTTCCAGGCACTATCAGCGGCAGTACTCTTGGTGACGGCCAATGTGTGAAACGTCGTTCCATCAAATCGACTGATCTCGTGCCCGTATTTGGCGCCGCCGTCCCAAGCTGAGGTCGTGAAGTAGATGTTGCCGGATTTGTCTTCCTGAATTCCGCGAATGCAGTTGTGGCGTAACCCGTCTTTCGTCGTGAAGTTGACCAGCGTTTTCCCATCGTAGCGGTAGACGCCTCGGTCGTTGCTTCCGAACCAATAGGTGTTGTCCTTGGCTTGGAAGACATAGAAGATTGCCTGATCGAGTTTCGCAACGATTTCGCCTTTGGCAACCGTCACGCTCGTGTGGTCGGCCTTCGGTGCCGGCTTGACGGGCGGGCTCTTGTCCTGCCCGGCCGCGCGGGCGGACAGCGCGGCAATGAGAGACAGGGCGATCACAGTGCCTTGGCGACGAATGGCCCCGTTCGACGGAGTTGATGACATGACGAGCCTCAGATATGGAGTGTTCGAGGGCCCTGGATCGGGTCGGCGCGAAGTCATTCTCAACCAGCAACTCACGATCCGCACGTTCGACCCGACACACCCGGCTGGATCCTACCGACGGACAAACGCTCCGGGCGCAACACTCTCGTAACCGTCTGAAATGCCGTCAGTATGCCGCAGTCCGGTGCGGCACCGAGATACGTCTTAAGTCCGAGTCGAAGTCACCCGCCAGTTGCCGAATGGAAGGTCGTCGATCGTGAACGGCGCGTCGCCGGGCGCGAACCACTCGCGAGGCGCCAGGCCGATCGACTTCAAGGCGGCCCAACCGCTACTTGTCCTTCTCTTTCTTCTCCCGCTTCCCTTCGATGTCGAACTCCTGCTTTTCGCCACCGAACTCCGCCGCGCCTTTTCCTTTGAGCTTTTCCCCGGTGACTGTCAGTTTGTAATCGATCGGGATCTTGTTATCCATGAACTCGCGCACGGCGGAGAAAGTCAGCTCCCCGTCCTTGAGTTTCACGTCCTTGAGCTTCGCCTCTTTCTGGTCCGGCCAGCTCATCGTCCCGGCGAACTTGTCCCCGTCCTTCGTGATCGTCAGTGTTGACATTCGCTTTTGGCCGCCGATCTCGTACTCGCACTTCCACGTCCCGATCGGGTCCGCCTTCTCGTCCCGCGCGCCCGCAAGCCCGCAGAACCCGATGACCAACGCCGCCGAGAGAATCGTTTTCATGTTGGCCCCAAGAAGTTGCCGGCGGGGAGTCCGACGCGGACCACCTCCCGCTTCTGACGGCGATTCTAGAGTTGCCGCGTCCACCGGATAGGATGTGGCGGCCGGGTACCATTGGACGGCTATCCCGGTCGCGCCTAGTAATCTGTCGTTCGCCCACCGCCCATGGAACTCGACGGATGACCTGGATCGCGCTCAAGATGCTCACCGGCGACCGGGCCAAGTACTTCGGCATCATCTTCGGCGTCGCCTTCTCGTCGCTGCTCATCTCGCATCAGATTTCGATTTTCGTCAGCATTATGGGTCGGACCACCTACCTGATGAAGAACATCCAGGAGGGGGAGATTTTCGTGATGGACCCCCAGGTCCGGCAGGTCGATGAAGTCATGGGGATGTCGGAGGACGATTTGCATCGAGTCCGTGGAGTTGAAGGAGTCGCCTGGGCGGTCAAGTTGTTTCGCGGCAACGTCCGGGCTCGGCTGGCCGAGGGGAACGACGAAGGGGCCCGGGGTGACTTTCGTGGCGTGATCCTGATCGGGCTCGACGATAGCACGCTCGTCGGCGCGCCGCGCAAGATGTTGATGGGCAGCGTCGAAGATCTGCGGAAGCCGGACGCGGTGATCATCGATGAGGCGGGGTACCACTATCTATTCCCCGGCCAGCCGCACGCGATTGGCCAGGTGCTCGAGATGACCGACAAGCGGGCCGAGATCGTCGGCATCTGCGAGGTGGGTCAGCCGTTTCAATCGCAGCCGATCTTCTACACGAAGTACCGTCGCGCTCTCGAATACTCGCCGCCCGAACGACGACTGCTTTCGTACATCGTGGTCGAGCCCGACGACGGAGTGTCGCCCAAGGAGCTTGCGGAACGCATCACGCGCGACACGGGGTTGCAAGCCCGCACCCGCGCCGAGTTCGAATGGATGACGATCAAGTTTTATCTGCAAAACACGGGCATTCCGTTCAACTTCGGGATCACGGTGCTGATCGGTTTCATTGTGGGAGTCGCGATCGCCGGCCAGACCTTCTACCTGTTCACGATCGAGAACTTGAAACAATTCGGCGCACTCAAGGCGATGGGCGTGAGCAATTCGCGGATCGTCGGGATGATTTTGATTCAGGCCCTGGTCGTCGGGTTGATCGGCTATGGACTCGGCGTCGGTGGGACGGCGCTGTTCTTCCAACTCACGCAGAGTGCGATCCCGCTCAAGGGCTTCCACATGATCTGGCAGGTGATGGCACTGACGGCCGTGGTTGTTTCATTTATCGTTGTGCTGGCGAGTTTGTTGAGCGTTCGCAAGGTACTCGTGCTCGAGCCGGCGGTGGTGTTCCGATGATCGACGCGGAAGCCGTCGTCTGTCGCGGCGTGACCAAAGAATTCGGCAGTGGGGACGCGAAAGTCGTCGCACTTCGCGGGGTCGACATGTCGGCCCGGTTCGGCGAGATGACGCTGCTTGTCGGCCCGTCCGGGTGCGGCAAGACGACACTCATCTCGATCATCTGTGGTCTGCTCGACGTGACGGCCGGTACCGTTGCCGTTCTCGGCGAAGAGTTGACGAAGATGCCGGGCCGGAGGAAGACGGCGTTTCGCGGTACCAACGTGGGGTTCGTGTTTCAGCAGTACAACCTGTTGCCCGCGCTGACGGCCGCCGA
This sequence comes from Gemmataceae bacterium, assembly GCA_031363325.1. GTDB lineage: Bacteria > Planctomycetota > Planctomycetia > Gemmatales > Gemmataceae > SIAJ01. The sequence continues at coordinate 9,256 of JANLUE010000900.1, read as the reverse complement.
GAACGCCGCCGTTCCGTTGATCATCGCCGGCCAGAAGCGAACGTCGGCGATCGTGAAGGCTCGCGAAGTCCTGTCGTCCGTCGGGCTCGGCGACAAGCTGAACGCGTTCCCGAACCAACTCTCGGGCGGGCAACAACAACGGGTCGCGATCGCACGGGCGTTGGTGCACGATCCGCGGCTGTTGGTGTGCGATGAACCGACGGCCGCGCTCGACGCCAAAAGCGGCCAGACGGTGATGGAACTGTTGCAGTCCGTCGGCCGTCGCCCCGATCGCGCGGTCGTCGTGGTGACCCACGATAGCCGCGTATTCAAGTTCGGCGACCGCGTTGTGTCGATGGTCGACGGAGTGGTGGAAGACATCAAAGATGGCCCGGTGGAACATTGACGAAGGCCTTCGGCCGAAGCAAATTCTTTCGGTAGAATTCCCTCGACTTCGACCCGCGACGAGGTGCGCATGCGTTCCAGCCTCGACAAGTACATCGGGAACGGGCTCTACACGATTCCGGAAGCGGCCCGGTACGCTCGGGTCGACCCGAACCTGATTCGTCGGTGGCTCCTTGGAGCGTCGGGGCGCAAGCCGATCCTCACGCCGCAGTTCGGCAACGTCGAACGGCGGATTAGCTTCCTCGATCTGATTCAGACGCTCGCCATCCGCCAGATCCGAATCATGCATCACGTTCCGACCGCTAAAATCCGCCAGGCGATTCGGTGGGTCAAGGAACACCTGAATCAAGACTACCCGTTCGCTCGGCGACACTTCACCTACTTGTTCGACACGGAATTGGTCGTTGAACTCAAAAAAGGTCAGTACGTCGAAGTCACAGGCGCGAACCCCGGACAAGGACTCATCAAGGAAATCGTTCAGTCGTATCTTCTGGACCTCACCTTCGATGGAAGCGGGCTCGCCAATAAATTCACGATCTACCGCAGCCGGGACCAAGTTCCCGTCGTCCTGGACCCGGAGCGTCGATTCGGTGAGCCGTTGTTGCCGAGCGGTTATTCGGCGAAATGCCTGTGGGACGCCATCAAAGCGGAAGGGTCGGTGAATGCCGCCGCGGAGGCTTATGGGGTGCCGAAAGCAGAGGTGACGGCCGCGTTTGATTTTGTGGACTTGTACCGACTCTACGCGGGAGCGACGGCCGCTTGAACCCCGTCCTTCGATTCCTGTTCGACGAGTGCTTGAGCCGGTCGGCGATGGACGCGTTGGAACAGGTCGGAAGCGGCCATCTCTATTCGCATATCACGGGCGAGAAGGACCGGGATTGGATACCCCGAATCGCTCAAGATGGAAGGTGGGTGGTCATCACTGCGGACTGCGGAAGGCAGTCCGCACATCCGGACCGGTTGCCCCAAATCTGTACCAATCACAAGGTCACTCATTTGCTTCTGACGCAAAGCGTTCATCGATTGTCGATGGAATCAAATCGACAATTGTTGCTCAACATGTGGGAGCAAATCGTCGAAACACTCGGCGATGCCCCGCCTGGTACGCGCTTTCGAATTCGATTGGCATCCGTCGCGGGCACTCGCGATCAGACCCGCCCGACATTGAACGAGTCGGCCTCACGAAGAAGTAGACGAAGAAGCGAAAATAGCAACATTGGCGCGGCTGCCCGTGCCGTGTCCTTGAAGATCTTTGGTTCGACCAGCTAAGATCCAGCATGCGAATCGCTCGACGCACGCCATTCAAATCCTCCATGCTCCAGAAATACGTCCTCCCGGTCCTCGCCGTCGCGGCGCTGGCGTTCGCGCTGCGGCACGTCGTTGTGGCCGATCAGGATCCGCCGAAGCTGCCGCCGCCGGTCGAGCCGGGTCGTTCGCCGTATTCGGGCGCGGTCGCCGGGGCGGGCGTGATCGAACCGTTGACCGAGAACATTGCGGTCGGTTCCGCGTTGCCGGGCGTCGTCGCGGAGGTTTTCGTGAAAGTTGGCGACGAGGTCTAACTCGGCCAGAAGCTGTTTCGGCTCGATGATCGACAGCTTCAGGCCGAACGACAGATTCGCATGGCGATGCTCGATTCGGCGAAGGCGTCGCTCGCGAAGTTGCAAGCACAGCCGCGCGCGGAAGAAGTGCCGATCTCGGAAGCCCGGGTCCGCGAAGCGAAGGCGATGTTCGACGACGCGCGCGAGCAATTTGTGCGGGCGGAGCGCGGCTACCGGACCGGGGCCGTCTCCGAAGACGACTTCTTTCGCCGCAAGAACGCCGTCACCTCGAGCGAAGCCCAGGTCACGCGGGCCGAGGGAGAATTGAAATTGCTGCGCGAAGGGGCCTGGAAGTCGGACCTCCTGGTGGCCGAGGCCCAGATCAAGTTGGCCGAAGCGCAACTGCAACAAACGTTGATCGAGTTGCAGCGCATCGAAGTGACCACCCCGGTGAAGGGCCGCGTTCTGCAAAAGAACGTGCGCGCCGGTGAGTACGTGGGCGTTCCGCCGGGTCAGGCCCTGTTGGTCGTCGGCGATGTGAGCCGGTTGCACGTGCGGATGGACATCGACGAGAACGACATCGGTCGATTTCGCCCGGACCTCGCGGGCCGAGCGATCACGCGCGGCTCGAACAAGCGCGAGCTGCCGTTGCGAATGGTCCGCGTCGAACCGTATGTGATCCCGAAAAAGACGTTGACCGGCATGGGCACCGAGCGCGTCGATACCCGCGTGTTGCAGGTCATCTACGAAGTGACGTCGAACGAACCGAGCCTGTACGTCGGGCAGCAAGTCGATGTGTACCTGGACGCGGGGCGGAAGTGATTCGCGCGGGAACTATAGCATTTCTCGTGCATGCACAACCTCGACCTGATTCTCACGCTCACCGGTGGCCTGGCGGCCGCGCTCCTGTGTGGGTACGTCACGCAGCGGCTCGGACTATCGCCGATTGTCGGCTACCTGATCGCCGGGATCGTGGTCGGCCCGCACACGCCCGGCTTCGTGGCCGATGCGCACATTGCGGAACAGTTCGCCGAGGTCGGCGTCATCCTGCTCATGTTCGGCGTTGGCTTGCAGTTTCACCTCGATGAACTTCTCGCCGTACGACGAATCGCTATCCCGGGGGCCATTGTTCAGAGTGTCGCGGCCACGGGTCTCGGTGCGGTCGTCGCTCGCGCGTTCGGCTGGGACTGGTCGGCCGGCATCGTCTTTGGGCTCGCCCTTTCCGTGGCGAGCACGGTCGTACTCACGCGCGTCCTGGCCGATCACAACGATTTGCACACCCCGACCGGCCACATCGCGGTCGGCTGGCTCGTGGTCGAAGATTTGTTCACGGTCTTGGTGCTCGTGTTGTTGCCCGTGATCTTCGGCGAACGGGCCGGCGGCATCGGGGCATTGGCGTTGGCGCTCGGGCTCGCGGTCCTCAAAATCGGCGCGCTCGTCGCGTTCACGTTTGTCGTTGGCTCGCGCGTCATCCCGCGCGTCCTCGATCACGCGGCGGCCACGCGCTCGCGTGAACTGTTCACGCTCACAGTCTTGGTGATCGCACTGGGGATCGCCGTCGGATCGGCGAAGCTGTTCGGCGTCTCGATGGCGCTCGGGGCCTTTCTGGCCGGCATGGTCGTGGGTCGATCGGACTATAGCCTCCGGGCCGCGACCGAGGCGTTGCCGATGCGCGACGCCTTCGCGGTGTTGTTCTTCGTTTCGGTCGGCATGTTGCTCGACCCCCCGACATCTGCTCGAATCGCCCGCGCTCGTGGCCGCAACCCTCGGAGTGGTGATCCTTGGCAAGCCGGCGGCGGCGCTGGCCATCGTCGTCTTGCTCCGCCGGCCGCCCAAGGTCGCCTTGGCCGTCGCGGTCGCATTGGCTCAGATCGGCGAGTTCTCGTTCATGCTGGCCGGGCTCGGGCGACAACTCGGCGTCCTACCCCCCGGCGCCACGGACACGCTGGTCGGGGCGGCCATCGTATCAATCACTTTGAATCCGTTGATGTATCGGTTTGTCGATCCGTTCGACGCCTGGGCCACGCGTCGCTCGAAGCTCTGGCGGAAACTCGTCGAGCGCTCGCGACCCGAGGCGATTGGCCCGAGCGTCGATCCGGTCGAATCGCTGCGGCGCGCGATCGTCATCGGCTATGGCCCGGTCGGCCGAACGGTCACGCGCCTGTTGCGCGAAAACGAAATCGAACCGACGGTCGTTGAATTGAACATGGACACGGTGCGTTCCCTGCGCGAGAGTGGCATCGCGGCCGTCTACGGCGATGCGACCCACGCGGACACCTTGAAGGTGGCCGGCGTGCAAGGGGCCGGCGGCCTGATTCTCAGTTCATCGGGCATGTCGGGCAGCGAGGAACTGATTCGCCAGGCTCGCGCGTTGAACCCCGCGATCCGCGTGCTTGCCCGCTCGACCTACGTCCGCGAGTTGAGTGCGCTGAAGAAGGCCGGTGCCGAGGCCGCCTTCTCCGGCGAAGGCGAAGTGGCCTTGGCCTTGACGGTCGCGTTGCTCCGCGAACTCGGCGCGACACCGGAACAGATCGATCGCGAACGCGAACGGGTCCAGGCGGAACTCGTTGGGGACGCGCCGGCGATCGGTTACCATTGAAGATTGATGGAGGGCCATATGCCAATTCACGACTGGAAACGCGTCGGCACCTGGCTCCATCACGATTTCCGCAACGAGTGGATTTTGACCATCAAGGGAGCCTTGAATCAGCTCCTCAAGGGAACCGAGTACTACGCGCTTCCGAGCAAGATATCGGCGACTATGGCCCGGACGTTTTGAGTTTGCGCGATTCCGAAATGGCCGGCAGCAAGCGGCCGTCCAAATCGCGGACGCGACCGGATCGGGATCGTGGCGGCCTCGCACTCGCCGAGCCGCCACCCAAAGCGACCTTTCACGTCACGGACGCGCCAGGATGGTACGCCAACAAGGCCCGGCGAATTTCGGTTCGCCACGTGACCGGGCACAAGATCGTCGCGGTTGTCGAGGTCGTTTCGCCCGGCAACAAGAGCGGCCGGGCCGCTTTCGACGCATTCGTTCGCAAAGCGAGAGACTTGTTGACGGCTGGCGTTCACCTGTTGATCATTGATCCATTCCCGCCGACAGCGCGCGACCCAAACGGCATCCATCCGGAAGTCTGGGGCGACGACGATGCGGACCCGTTTGAATTCGACAAGGCCCGGCCGCTGACGATTGTTTCCTATGTCGCCGGTCCCGGTCCGCAGGCGTTCATCGAGCCCGTGGCCATTGGGGAAAGTCTCCCGAACGTGCCCGTCTTTCTCACGCCGATCGAATACGTTTCCTTGCCGCTCGAAAGCACTTACGAGGCGGCGTTCGCCCGAGTGCCCGAACGCTGGCAAGCCTTCCTGAATCGCAAGCGCTAGTCAATTCGTGCCACCGGTCGAAAGCAACGCCCTGGTGCGGCGAATAGGCTCGGAGGGCGAACGCGGCCGGCTCGCGGAGCGAGTCGGCCACACTTGCCCGCCGATTTCCTAGAATCCCCCCTCACTGATCCCTCCGACCCGCTGCGGAGTTCCCATACCGTGGCCGTTATCGAGACTCGCGACCTCCGCAAGCGCTACAAGAAGGTTGAAGCGCTCCGGGGCGTCACCCTGAAAGTCGAACCTGGCGAAGTCTTTGGCCTGCTCGGCCAGAACGGGGCCGGCAAGACCACGCTCATCAAGATCCTGCTTGGCATCGTCAAGCATGGCGAGGGCGAAGCCCTCCTGTTCCACGAGCCGGCCGGGACCGCCGATGTCCGCAAGCGGATCGGCTACTTGCCCGAGGACCATCGCTTCCCCGAGTACCACAGCGCCTACAGCCTGATGGACTATTACGGCACTCTATACGGCATGTCGAAGGACGATCGCCGCAAGAAAATCCCGGAGTTGCTCGATCAAGTCGGCCTCGCCACGCGGATGCACCACAAGATTCGCACCTACTCCAAGGGCATGAAGCAACGAACCGGCATCGCCCAGGCCATCTTTCACGACCCCGAGTTGATCTTCCTCGACGAGCCCACCGACGGCGTGGACCCGGTTGGCCGCCGCGAAATCCGCGAGATGATCGAGGACCGCAAGCGCAAGGGTGCGACGGTCTTCGTGAACTCGCATTTGCTCGGCGAAATCGAGTTGATGTGCGATCGCGTCGCGATTATGCAGAAGGGGGAACTGATCCGTGAGGGGACGGTCAAGGACCTGACCAGCCAGCGCGGCACGTTCATCGTCGGGGTGGCAGAAAAGGATTTCCCGGAAGCGGAACTGAAAACCAAGGGCATCACGGCCCGGGCGGTCGGCGAACGCTGGGAACTCGCCCTGCCGGACGGCGTCGAAATCGATTCAGTGCTCGACCTGCTTCGCGACCGCGGGATGCGATTGAGGCACCTCGTCGAGAAGCGTCAGACGCTGGAAGACATTTTCGTATCGATGGTCGAAGCGGCCGAGCCCGGCGTGGACGCCCGCCGCAAGAAACGCCAGGCGGACCGCGACGAATACGACCGGGGCCGAGGCGATCGGGACCGAGATCGACGCGACGACGACCGCCGTGGCCGCCGGGAGGACTACCGATGATCAAGCCGATCGCGATCTTGAAGGACTCCCTGCGGGAAGCGTGGGACAGCAAGACCTTGCTGGTCATGTTGATCCTCGCGGGGTTGTTCCTGATCGGCGTTGCCAGCATTGGCTATACGGCTGCAACTCCCCAAGCGGTCGTGGAGGGGTTCGTCGATGAACTGTCGGCCCCGGTAATGCGGATCAATCGGGGCAAGGCGCAGGTCGACCTGATCGATCGAAATACAGGGCAAATCTTTCCACACGCCGAGCTCAAGACGACGAGCTTCAAGACTCTCAAAGAAGGGAGCCATGAGTCGACCGGTGAGCACGAGTTTACGGTCGTGGTTAAAGTTCCGGAGGTCGACAAGGAAGCGTTCGACCGATCGGTCGCCGCTTGGCATGAAGATGGGACCGGGAAATTCGTCAAAGTCGAGGGCGAGCGAAACCTGGATCCGACGAAGCTGAAGCTGACGACAGCGAAGGTGACCGACGACATGGTCCGCGAATACTTCGCCGTCGAATTCGAGCGACGAACCCAGGCACCGATCGCGTCGTTTGAGCGGCTGCCGGACCCCTCTCCGTTGGAGCGGCTCTACCGTTTTCGGACGGGCCCCTCAATTGAGCCACGCGTCTGGCCGGTCAAACTCTCGCTGGGTTTTGGAGCGTACGAAGAGGATTCGCCAGCGCCACTTGGAATTCTTCTGTACGTCATTCAGGACCTCGTGATTAGTTCGATGGGAGGAATGTTCATTATCTTGATTGCAGTCGTAATCACGTCGTTTTTCATTCCGAATATGCTTCAGCCCGGCTCGGTCGTGATGCTTCTGTCGAAGCCAATCAATCGAATGACATTGCTGCTATTCAAATATTTTGGTGGCCTATTCTTCGTGCTGATCCTTGGCACGTTCGTAGTCGGTGGCGTTTGGCTGATCACCGGTTTGCGCGCGGGCGTTTGGGCACCGGGGATTTTCCTCGTGGTGCCACTGCTCACGTTCAGCTTTGCAATCCTCTATTCCGTTTCAACGCTGACGGCGGTGTTGACCCGGAATTCAATCGTGGCGATCCTTGTGACGCTCGCCGTCGCGTTCGTCCTATGGGGGATTGGCAAAGGTGAGGTCGCCGCTCGAAACAGCCGACTGCGCTCTGACGCCTACGCGACATTGAAGAATGAGGAACCCAAATATCAATCCTGGGCCAAAGTGATCGGGGCCTTGAACACAACTTTGCCGCGCTGGAAGGACATCGACCTGTTGGCCGGGCACGCGGTCATGGATTCGCTCATGACAGTCAAGCAACAAGAGCTTCAAGGATCATCGGCGGCGAAAAAACAATTGCCGACCTGGGGCGGAACGATCGGAGTATCCTTGATCTGGATCGCGGGGTTCTTGGGCCTCGCCTGTTGGAGATTCGCGCGTAAAGACTATTGACGACGGCCGGCCGATGCCGCTCCGCTTGCCTCGATCAATACCGCCAGATCACATCAATAGCGAAGCGGAATTGATGCAGGTCGCGCGTTCCCAACAGTGGGAACTCCGTGGCGAGGCCGATCTGCCAGGCTTCGCTGAACTTGTAGCGGACGCCGGGGGCGATCGATAGGAAATCGCGGCCGGAGACGGGGGCGCCGACGTTCGCGAGGTCGCGGCCTTCGAAGCCCAGGAACGGGCGGGCGGCACCGTTCGACGTGTAGTGGAACCAACTCATTTCAATGAACGGATACAGGCGATGATTGCAGCCCGCGTCCAGATCGACGTGCAGTGTATTGTAAAGATAGTCGCTTCGACCCGTGCCCGTGCTGAATGAATAGCCGACCGTATTCATCAAGTTGACGGTGCCCCATTGTGTCTTCGTCAAGCGTTGTGCGTAACTGAAATACGGCGTGAGTGAGAGGTTGCCGGTGTCCTGATAAATGCCGCCGGAGCCAAAGGGCATCTGGAAGATCAGGCCGGCCGAACCAATTCGATGAGCGTCGACATCGCGCCAGAAGACGAACTTTGGGCCGAGCCACACTTCGGAGAATCCCGTGCTGCTATCGAGCAGCGAGTTCGTGCCACCGTTGATCGACATGCCGCCGAGTTTGTGCAGGACGAGCGACAGGCGATCGGTGAACGCGACACGCCCCTGAAGTCCGAAGAAATACGCGTTCCCGCCGCGATAGGCGTATTGCGAGTTCGGGATCGTTTGAAAGAAAAAGAGCGGCCGGAGTTCCGTGAGCGAGCGGGGGTCTTCCGCCAGAAACGGGTTTGTGACCGGCGAGGCGAAATCGTCGAAGGCGTTGTCGCTCTGGAACTGCAAACGATCGCGATCGCGGTCCCGGTCGAATGGCCGTGGCAGGTTATCGTTGAGGTCGCGGCCACGATCCTGGAACCACTCGCCGAGTCGTTCGCCCGGCGCGGGATCGTCGAGCCCGGTCAGTCGACCTTTGGTGGGCTCGCGGAGCCGGGCGGTCGGGCTATCGTCGCGGGTTCGCGACGCGGGGACGCCCCAGTTGTACTTTTCCTCGGCCGATGCGTTGTTCGGCCCGACGCCGACCTGGGCCGATTCGATCGGCCCCAGTCGGGCGGCCGGCAGGCGTGGCGGGTCGACATACACATCGGGCGCGGCGGCCCGAACGATCGGCTTGCCGAGCGTGGCGGCCCGTGGCGACGCGTCCTGTGCCAGGCCCGTGGCGACCGACAGGAGCAGACCGCCGACGAGCAAACGCATCACGATCGGCCCTCCTGGCGGAACGTCCCCATCGGATTTGATCGACCGATTGGGCCTGGCCGGTCGAGCCGAAAGGGTCAGCC
>JANLUE010000816.1:0-13905 GCA_031363325.1 Gemmataceae bacterium | reverse complement strand
ATTGACCCGCCGCGTTCAACGCGACAATCGCCTGGTGTGGATGGCGGAAGACACGTGCGCCACGATCCCTTCGAGTGGCGTGTTCACCGCGGCCTACGCCGATGCGCTTGCGTTGCCGTTGAAGGCGGGCGGCAAGGCCCTGGGGGCGTTGCATCTCTACAAGGGCAGCGGCTACTTCTCCGATCGCGACCGTAAGTACACCGAGACGGCCGCCGCGTTCGCGGGCAAAGTGCTCGGCGGCCTGATGGCCCGTCGCGTCCTCGAAGCGGAAACGGCCCGACTGAAAGGCCTGCTCGCCGACGATGAACTCGTCGGCGATAGCCCGGCGATGGTCGCCTTGCGTGGCGACCTGGCCCGTGTGGCCGCCCACGCTCGGCCCGTTCTCTTCCGCGGCGAACCGGGGTGCGGCAAGGAATCGGCCGCACACGAGGCCCACCGCCGTGGCGCACGCTCCGACGCGCCGTTCGTCGTGATTCGTTGCGGCAACACGCCGGCCCCGTTGCTCGAAGCGGAACTGTTCGGCTATCGCAAAGGCGCGTTTTCCGGAGCCGATCGCGACTTCGCGGGGTACATCGCGATGGCCGACGGCGGGACGTTGTTCATCGACGAGGTCGCCGACCTGCAATCGGGTTGCCAGGCGCGACTCGCTCATCTGCTCGAATCGCGCAAGTATCGACCGCAGGGAGCGACCTACGATATCCGAGCGGACATCAAGTTGATGGCCGCGACACGACACGATCTGGCGGCGGAAGTCACGTCCGGCAAGTTCCGCTCAGACTTGCTCTCGGCGCTGAAGGGCGCGGAAGTCGTGGTCCCGCCGCTGCGAGCGCACGCCGAAGACATCCCCCATCTGGCCCAGTTCTTCCTCGATCGCATCGGTGCCGACTGGCGGCGCGAATGGTCGCTGTCGCCCGGGGCGATGCGCTACCTCCGCGAACGCCCCTGGCCCGGCAACGTGCGGCAACTCCGCAGCGTGCTTGAACACGCCGCCTCGACGGCGACTGGCGACATCATTTCCGAAATCGATCTGGCAGCAGTGTTGCGCTAACCGGTCTCTGCCGGAGTGGCCCGCTTGCTCATGGGAATTCCGTCGCGCGCAAATCGACGCCGGATTGTCAGACTCAATTCGCGGTCGTAACGCACTCTTAGGGTAACTCGTCACCCTGAGTGCACGCCATGGGTCAGCAACGAACGGCCGAAGTCCTGCACGGGCTCACGCGCCTGGCGGACGCGCCGATCAGCGATTCCGAATTGCTGGGCCGGTTCGCGGCCACTCGCGACGAGTCCGCGTTCGCCGCCCTGACTGAACGGTATGGCGGGCTCGTCTATGGCACGTGCCGAAACCTGTTGCGCCACGAACACGACGCCGAGGACGCGTTCCAGGCGACGTTTCTGGTGCTCGCGCAGCGGGCGGGGTCGATTCATCAGGGTGAGGCGCTCGGCGGCTGGTTGTACCGGGTCGCGTATCGCGTTTCGCTGCGGGTTCGACGGTCGGCCGAGCGTCGCCGCCAGCGCGAAGAGCGAGTCGCCAAGCCGGACGAAACACGCCCGCCCGGCGAGCTGGCCTGGCGCGAGCTTCAGGGGATGCTCGACGAGGAACTGAACCGGCTTCCGGAAAAGTATCGCGTTCCATTTGTACTTTGCTGCCTGACGGGCCGAAGCAAGGCCGAGGCCGCGGCCGAACTCGGCTGGAAGGAAGGGACCGTTTCGAGCCGGTTGGCCCAAGCTCGCGAACGCTTGCGCGTTCGACTCGCCCGACGTGGCGTGGCCTTGTCGGCCATCCTCAGCGGCCTGGCCCTGTCGCCGGGCGGTAGCGCCGGCGTCCCGGCCGCTCTGATGAACGCGACGCGTTCGATCTTCACGACCCGGCCAATCGGCGTGCCCGCGGCGGCGGCCCAAGCGGTCGTGCGGAGCATGACGTTCGGTCGATTGAAGATACCGGTCGCGCTTGTGCTCCTGTTGGGCCTGGGCCTCGGCGCGATCGCGGCACTCCGCAAACCGGCCGACCCGGAATCGACGACCCCTATCTCCGCGCCAGCCGTCGCGGTCGTTCCCGCCGAAGTCGCGCCGACCAACACGATGTCGGTCAGCGGTTCGGTCGTTGGCCCCGGCGGGCAAATCGTGCCGGACGCTCGCGTGGCCGTTGTGGTTTCGCGTAACCCCGAGATCGGTGATCTGCCCATCATGGGCAACATCGATCAGGTTCGCCTCGGCGACGGGGCGGCCGACCGGAAGGGGGAGTTCAAGCTGAATGTGCCGCAGACAACGCATTCGAACTTCCGGCTGACGGCCGTGGCGTGGGCACCGGGATTCGCGTTGACGAGTGAAACAATCTTGGACCCCACGATCGTCTCGAAGAACGAACACGCGATCCCGCTCGAACTCGTTCGTGGTTTCAAGGTCCGCGGTCGATTCGTCGATCGGGACGGCACGCCAATACCGAAGTTGCAGGCCCGGATTGCGGGCCTCGTTCGCGCCGGCTGGACGGGCAGTAACCTGATCTTTCACGACCCACCAAACGCGGCGATCCCCGGCTGGCCCGCCGACGTGACCTCGGACGCGAATGGAGATTTCTCGATCCCGGACATCGGCCCGATCACCCAAATTGTCTTTCAGATCCGCGACGAACGCTATTCGCCTCAGTGGCTTGGCCTCGTGACCGGCAACGCGATGCAGGCCGAACCTCATTTGATCAGAGTCGCCCCACTCCGCGAACTCGAAGGCCGACTCGTGGCCGCCGACACGAAAGAACCGATCGCCGGCGCGACGATCTTGGCTGAAGTCGGCACGGCACCCGCGCTGCCGGGCCACGTCGTGGGCAAGACCGATGCCCAGGGCAAGTTTGTCGTCCGACCTTTTCCCGGAGCGGTTGTGCGCGTCAATGTCATTCCGCCCACGGGTTCGCCTTTCCTCGCATCGATTCAAGAGACGACATTTGCAATTGGTACGCTCAATCACAATGTCGAATTGGAATCACCGCGTGGCGTCCTGATTCGCGGCACGGTGCGCGAGGCCGACAATCTCAAGCCCGTGGCCGGAGCGGACATCCAATACCACTGGAGTTCCACGGTCAACTCCAAGCTCCAACTCGCGCAAACGGGTAGTTGGCCGACACCATCTATGCGAACGGGCGAAGATGGTTCGTTCGTGATCGCCGTCTGGCCGGGTCGAGGAGGGCTGATCGCGAAGGCGCGCGAGCCTGACTTCATTCACGTCGAGACGAGCGTCGGCGAACTCACCGGTACGACGCCCGGCATACCAATCTTTCCCGACGCCATCGCGCGACTGGACTTGAAACGGAACGAATCGCCGCGACAAGTGAATCTCGAATTTCGCCGGGGAGTGACACGCTCTGGAGTTGTGAAACAAAGCAATGGCCAACCGGTCCGGCAAGGCGTGCTCTTCTCGCCGACGTACATCGGCACGGGCGACGAAGTGAAAGGCCACCCGATTCGCGTTCGCAATGGCATGTTCGAACTCCCCGGCTGCGACCCGACCGCGAAGATCCCGGTCTACGTCTTCGACCCCGACTCGAAGGAAGGCGCGGTCGCGACGCTTTCGGCGAGCGAAACCGAAATTCGACTGGCACCGAGTGTGTCGGCCGTGTTCCGGCCGGTTGACGCCAAAGGCAAGAGCGTGCCCGCGCCAAAAGCCGAAATGTTCATTCTGCTGCGCAACGGCTTCAATCCCTTTGATGTCGCGACGCCGCGAACCGAAAACCGTCCATGGCTGAGCATGGAAATCGAACGAGCCGTCGGCCAGCCATATGCTCCAAAGAGAGTTGCTGACGGCGAGTACGAATTCGATCGATTGATTCCGGGGGCGACCTATTCGCTGCGCTTTGCCAAAGACGGCTACTTCACGGCCCCAATCACGTTCGCGGTACCGAAGACTGGGCGATTCGACTTGGGGAAGGTTGTGATCAAGAGCAATGCCCCACCTGGATTCGCATCGATCGACCAAGACGAACCGGTCATCGAGGTGAAGCCGAAGAAGAAGTGAGGCTCCCGGACGATGTCGGCCTCAGCCAACGAGGGCCCAATCGACTTCGACCGTGACATCGCGCGGTGCCTTCTTGCGATCGATTTCGCAGACCAGGATTCGGATTCCGCCTTTATCATCCTGGCGGAGCGTTTTCCGGAACGGTGTGAACAGCAACTTCGGCTCGCCGTTCTCGTCGACCAGGTCCGAATCGAGCACGACGTGGGCTGTCAGAAGGACTTCATGCTTCGGCGGCAACGTCGTGACGATCGGCACGAATCCTTCACTTTGAAAGTGAGCGAATGAAACGACGATTTTCGCCGTTCCCGATTCCAATATCGCGGGCATGATCGAATACTCCCGAAAGGTGTCATTTGAGCCACCGCCGATTTTACGCCCACTTCGAGCATCGTCACTTCTTTCCCGCCACCTCGTAGCAGTAGAGAAGTTCCTGATCGCGTAGATACAGTCGCCCGTTCGCAATGACCGGGGGCGTGTGCAAGCCGATCTGGCCGTTGCCGGCGCGGATCGGGCTGACGGCCGGGAGCTTGAATCGGCTGATCTCGTTCCACGATTTCGTCGAGGCCTCGGCCAGGATGACTTCACCGTCTTCGGTCACGATGTAGAGGTTCTTGCCAACGACCACGAGCGAGCCCTTGCCGGGGTTTCCCTTCCAGCTCCAGATTTCCTCGCCGGTCTCGAAGTCCTGGCACACCCAGCCGGCCGCCTCCGAGTAGCCGAACAGGTGCCCGCCCAAACGAATCACGCCGCCGTGATAGTTCTTCATGACCTTGTTGGCGAAGACCTTCTTCACTCGCCACAGGTCGCCCGTTCGTTCGACGCGAACGCGAGCGCAACCGGCCCCGTACGGCAACGAGCAATACGCCCCGTCCGCGGCCGCGACCGGCGTGACGGCCAAGGCTGCCCCGCCATAGTTCGGCGCATAGCTCCAGAGCAACTTGCCGTCCGCGGCCCCTATGCCGGCGAGCTTCGGCGGCGCTTCGAGGAACAGGCCGATCGACTTCTCGATTCCGCCCGTGAGGACCACGTATTGGGCGACGCCGCCGATCTCGGCCCGGACGAGCGACGCGTACGAACCGTTGTCGAAGAGCCCGGAGCTTCGCCATGCGAGCTTGCCGGTCGCTCGGTCGAGGGCCGCGACCGTGCCCTTCTTGCCGCCCGGCGTCACGATCAGTCGATCGCCATCGACGAGGGGGCTCTCCGAAAAACCCCAGTCGATGCTGACCACGTTCCCACGCATGAGCTTGGCGTCGAGGTCGGCCCGCAGATCGACGGACCATTTGGTCTTGCCATCGGCGGCGTTCAGGGCCATGAGTCGCCCCTGCGCCCCGAGCACGTAGACCATGTCGCCGACCACGGTCGGCGTCGAACGCGGGCCGTTGCCGAACTTGTTGTCGAAGATTTCGCCGATCGGCACTTTCCAGACGACCGCGCCGGATTTGGCGTCGAGCCGAAACGCGACTTCCTTTCCTTCGCTGGTGCCGAGAATGTACAGACCGTCGCCGACGACCGCCGGGCCCGAATATCCCTCGCCGAGCGTGGCGATTTTCCAGGCGAGTTTCGGCCCGCCGGCCGGCCACTGCTCGAGCAAGCCTGCCTCGGTACTCACGCCATCGCGATTCGGCCCGCGCCATTGGGGCCAATCGGCGGCGGAGACGAGCGTGCCGAAAATCAACCACGCGAACATCGAAGTGCGGCGCGACATGGTGCGGCTCCGAGCGTTTCAACGCGAGCATAGCCAATGGCCGAGCGTGACGCCACAACAACTTCGCGATGCACTAAAATCATCATGGACCTACGCAATTGTCCGGGGAACATCGAACCTCCATGAGCGAACTCGACAAGTCAGGCACCCTTCCAGAAATCGCGGCGAAGCTCGGCATCGGGGCGTATCACCGACACGTCTTCCTGTGCGTCGGCGACGCGTGTTGCACGGCCGAGGTTGGGGCGGCCGCGTGGAACGCGCTCAAGCGCGAGTTGAAGGACCGCAACCTGTCGCTCTCGACCGGCCCGAACGCGTGCTATCGGACGAAGGTCGGCTGCCTGCGCGTCTGCCAGAGTGGGCCGATCGCCGTCGTCTATCCCGAAGGCACTTGGTACGCCGGCCTGACGGCCGACCGCATACCGCTATTCGTTCAACAACACCTGATCGATGGCCAACCGGTGGCCGACTGGACGTTCGCCGCGAATCCTCTGCCGAACCCCGGTTGACGCGAAACTCGTTGTCGGCCGACGCGGATTCTGGGATATTGGTAGTGAGTGAATTGGCTGTGCGAGTGCCCGAATTGCGGAGTGGATGCTGATGAGCGTGACCACGGCCCGACCGAAGCTTCGCGACCCGTACGCGGACCACGTGCTCGCGGAATTGGCGGCGTTACCCCTTGTGGAATCGGACGGAGTGCCCATGGAAAGTCACTGGCACTTGAAATGTATGAGCCTCCTGATCGAACAGATTGAGGAGCACTTCAAGGACCGCACCGACTTCTATGTCGGCGGCAACATGTTCATCTACTACAGCAGCGAACAAGCCAAGAACAAAGACGATCGCGGGCCCGACTTTTTCTTCGTCTGGAACACCAGTCGTTACCCCCTTCGGAACTACTGGGCCGTCTGGGACGAGCAGTCGCGCACGCCGGATGTCGTGATCGAACTGCTCTCCCATTCGACGGAGGAAATCGATCGGGGGCTCAAGTTCGACATCTATCGGGACCGGCTCAAAGTCGGGAACTACTTCGTCTTCGACCCGGACACCAATCTGGTCGAAGGCTGGTGCCTCGTCGACAAGAAGTACGTGCCGATCCGACCGGACGAGAACGGCCGACTGCTTTGTGATGAACTCGACCTGTTGCTCGGACCGTGGCCGGGCGACGTGAACGGCTACGACGGTCGATGGCTGCGGTTCTTCGACCACACTGGCAAGGTTTTGCCGTCGCGCCGCGAGGAACGAGACGCCGAAAGGCACCGCGCCGACGCCGAGAGACGCCAGCGAGAATCGGCCGAGGCGGAGAATGCCCGCTTGCGGGAATTGCTCGCCAAGGCCGGCATCGCGACGGAGGGTCAATCGTGAATCCCCTGGCGGCAGTCCTCGGCGGGTCGAGCGAAAGCGATGACGCCTCGGTCGCCGATGAGCCGTACATTCCCCAGGCTCTTCGTTAGGACCCGGACCCGAAGATGATTGATCGCCGAATGGACACGCGATGTCGGTTGGACAATGTAAGTCCGGTCCGGCGATCACCGTCGAATCCGCCGGGCCACCTCGGCGAAGGCCAGCACGGATGCTGTCGCGGCCAGGATCGCGAGCCATTCGAACACACCGAGAGGTTCCACTTCAAACAGATGTCCGCCGAAGGTCACGATCGCAAACTGGCCGGCCAGGATGGCCGCGAGAATCCCAAGGAATGTGACGTTGCGCCAGACGCCAGTCAAGCCGCTTTCGGATGGGACCAACGATCGGCAATTGACCGCGTTCCAGACCTGGAACAGCACGTAGACCGTGAAGAAGATCGCCGTCTGACGGAGCGTGAGATCGGGGAACTCCGTTGAACGCTCGCCATCGCCGGCGAACCAGCCACCGAACTCCAGGCCGATCAACAAGGCGAGCATCACGATCACATAGAACGCGGCCGTGAATGCGATCGTGCCGCGCATCGCCGGGGTCACGATGCTCTCGTCGCGGCGTTTGGGCCGCATCGCCATCAAACCCGGGCGCGGTGGCTCGCTGCACAGGGCGATCGCCGCGAACGTGTCCATGATCACGTTGATCCACAACAGTTGCAGGACCGTGAACGGCGGCTTGACGCCCAGGAACGGGCCGACGAACGCAATCACAAGTGCCGATACGTTGATCGTTAACTGGAACTGCAGGAAGCGCTGAATGTTCTCGTAGAGCGATCGGCCCCACTGGACGGCCCGGACGATCGTCGCGAACGAATCGTCGAGCAGGACGATCTTGCTCGCCTCCTTGGCGACCTCCGTGCCGGCGATCCCCATCGCGAGGCCGACGTCTGCTTTCTTCAACGCGGGTGCGTCGTTCGTTCCGTCGCCCGTCACCGCGACGACGTGACCCTGTTCCTGAAGCAAGCGGACCATGCGAAACTTGTCGAGCGGCCGGGCGCGGGCGAGGATCGTCAGCGTCGGCAGGCGTTCTTTCAATTCATCGTCGCTGAGTCGATTGAACTCCTCCGACGTCAGCGCGGTCGCGGCCGGGTCGTCGAGCAGGCCCGCTTCCCGGCCGATCGCTCGGGCAGTTTCCAGGTTGTCGCCGGTGATCATCTTCACGGCAATGCCTGCCTGCCGACATTGAGCAAGGGCCTCCGGCACTTCGGGCCGGAGCGGATCGCGGATCGCCACGAAGCCGGCGAACACCAGGCCCGCTTCGATTCGCTCGCGGCGTTCATGCAGCGCGTCTTCGTCCGCAGGCGTGTCGGCCGGCAATTCGGCGTGGGCGAACGCCAGCGTGCGCATCGCCCGGCCGGCGGACGCCCGAATTTGCTCCAATACATTGGCCCGATCCGCAGGTGTGAATTCGACAACCTGCCCGGCCGCGTCCATGCGTCGGGTGCAGTGTTCGAGCACGATCTCGGGCGCGCCCTTCGACAGCACGACGAGCCGCCCGTTCACTTCGACGACGCTCGTCATCCGCTTGCGGTCCGAAGAGAAATGCATCTGATAGCGCACGGGGAACGCCGTTCGGCGTTCGCGATAGTCGAGCCCGAATTCGCTCGCCCAGCGCAGGATGGCCCCCTCGGTCGAGTTGCCAATCGTGATCGGCTTGCCGTCCTTTTCTTCGAGATTAGCCGTGGAATTGACGCAGCCGTTGAACGCGATCCAGTCGACAGCCGAGACGAACTCGCGCGTCGGTGTCGGCCAATCGGGCCCGCGCTCGAACATCGCGCCGTGCACGCCAAGCAGATCGACTTGCATACGGTTCTGCGTGAGCGTGCCGGTCTTGTCGGAACAGATCACCGTGGCCGACCCGATCGTCTCGCACGCCACAAGTTGCCGAACGAGGCTGTTCGCCCGCGTCATCTTGCGCATCGCAAGCGCAAGCGAGACCGTAACGCTCATCGGCAATCCTTCCGGGACCGCCACCACAATTACAATGACCATGTAAACCAAATAACCGAGAATAACTCCGATCGTGTGATTGACCCGGTCGGCCGCGAACGACACGTCCCCGACCGCGATGCCGCGCACGAGCAAAGCCACGAAAATCGCTCCGGCCGCCGCGTAACCCACTCGACTGATCAACTTGGCGAGCGCCGCGAGTTTCTCCTGAAGGGGGGTCTGTTCTTTCGACATGGTCAGCTTGCGGCGAACGCGCGCTTCGCCCGAATCGCCGAGCGGTCCGTCCGAGTCGGCCGACAATCGCCGGGCAATCTGGCCAATCATCGTCAGGTCGCCAACCTCGGCCACGATCATCTGGCCGGCCCCGTCGGCGATTTGCGTGCCGCGATAGACGCAACTCGGCCGGTCCGGGCCGTCGCCCGTCTCGTCGGGTCGGACCAACTTGCGAACCGGCTCGGATTCGCCGGTCAACAGCGATTGATCGACGTGCAACTCGGCCGCCTTCACGATGCGACCGTCGGCCGGCACCTCGTCGCCCATCTCGAGCACGATCCGATCGCCAACGACCACTTCTTCGTGCGCGATCGAAAGAACGTGCCCGCCGCGCAGGACCTTCGCACGCAGCGATTCCTTCTGGGTGTTGAGCACTTCGAACTCGCGGTCGCTGCGATACTCGCTGAGGAACGCGACGCCGGTCGCCAAAGTCACGGCGATCATGACCGCCAGGCCCTCGTACGAAGGCGCGCCGGCGATTACGCTGAAAATCACGAGCAAAATCGCGACGCCGAACAGCAGCGACGGCAGCCAGTCGCGGAGTCGCAAGGCGAGCGTGGTTCCGAAGGTCACGACGACCAGTCCGAGGCCGATCGACCCCCAGAGGGCGGACGTTTCAAACAGATCGACGACGGTCTTAAGCAACGATGCGCCGAGCAAGATCTTGATGATCGCGTCGTCGAACTTGGCGAGGAACTTGCGCCAGACGGGCTCGCGTGGCAGAGGCGTGAGCCGATTCGCCCCGAAGCGGCCGAGGCTCTCGGCGACGGCGTCGACGCCGAGGCCGGCCTCGCTCGTCGGCAGATGTTCGGCGATTTCGCGGAGAGTGCGCATGAGGATTGAACGGAGTGGCCGAAAATCGTGAAGGACACGCCGGGCCGACCATCGGTCGATCCGGGGTGTCCTTCACGCCCGCACGGCGACTCGCGTCCGAATTATTGCTCCGTTACTTCTTTCGTTTTCGCGGCGGCGATCTTGTCTGCTTCGCCCTCGAACGTCTTCAGCACGTTCTGAACGAGTTCCTTCGCCTTTTTGGCGTCGTCCTCGGACATCGCCTTGTCTTTCTCGGCCGTCTCGACGTGCTTGTTCGAATCGCGGCGGACGTTGCGGCAGGAAACCTTGGCGTTCTCCGCGAGTTCCTTGACCTTCTTCGCCAGCTTGGTTCGCTGATCGCCGGACATTGGCGGAATCTTCAAACGAATCACCTTGCCATCGTTGTCCGGTGCGAGCCCGAGGTCGCTGGAGCGAATCGCCTTCTCGATGTCCTTGAGGGCGGCCGCGTCGAACGGCTTGATGAGCAGTTGTTGCGGCTCGGGGGCCGACACCGAGGCGAGTTGCTTGATCGGCGTCGCCTGGCCGTAGTATTCGACCCGGAGCGCGTCGAGCAGGGCCGGCGAGGCGCGCCCGGTCCGCAGCCCCTTCAGCTCGTTCCGAAGAACGTCGAGCGCCTTGTCCATCCGGTCCTTGGAGTCCTTGACGATTTGGTCGGTAGTCATGGCAAGCGCGGGGTTAGGGGCGGAAGAACGGGAATTGTAGGGATTCGGGGCGAGTTGTTCGGGTTCCAGCTTCGATCGACCCACGTCGCATTTTAGGCCGTAATGCCCCGGTCGTTCGAGCGAGGCCGGGGTCGAGACGACGGACGAACTCGGGCGGCCTTGGAAGGCCGCCCCCTACCTCGACAGCATCATTCACTTCTTCGCGAACCGATACACCGCTTTGCCGCTCGCGTTGTAGGTCATGAAGTACGCGTCGCCCTGTTCATCTTCGCCGAACGACAGGACCGGGAAGCCCTTGTCCGGGATCGGCCGATTGGCGACGACGCGTTTCAACCCTTCGTCGTACTTCAGAGCCCACAGTTTGTTTGTCACGTAATCCGCGTATAGATAGTGTCCGTCGAGTTCTGGAATTCGCGTGCCCCGATAGACGTGGCCGCCCGTGATCGACTTGCCGATGTCGTGGTGGTATTCCCAGATCGGCTCGATGAACTCGGGCTTCGGCCCGGTGCCCTTGCGGCCGAACGGATGCAAGGCCTCCCGGATGTTCCAGCCATAGTTTCCGCCGGACACGATCAGGTTGATCTCTTCCCAAAGGTCCTGACCAACCTCGCCGCACCACAAGGCACCGGTCTTCTTGTCGAACGCGATTCGCCAGGGGTTGCGCAGGCCGTACGCGTAAATCTCCGGCCGGGCATTCATCTTGCCGACGAACGGGTTGTCCTTCGGGATCGCGTAGGCGAGTCCGTCGTCCTTGCGGTCCACGTCGATTCGCAGAATCTTGCCGAGCAACGTTCCGAGTTTCTGTCCGTTCTCGTCCGGGTCGTTCGCCAAACCGCCATCGCCGAACACAATGTACAGCATCCCGTCCGGGCCGAAGCAGACGGTGCCGCCATCGTGGTTCCAGTACTTGTGATTGACCCGCAGAATCTCTTCCTCGGACGCCGGGTCGGCCCGATCGGGGTCGTCCTTGCTCACGCGATACCGACAGACGACGTTGTTCAGCCGAGGCTTTTTCGGCGTGTAGAAGACGAAGAATTCGCCGTTCTGCTTGTATTTCGGATGGAACACCAGCCCGAGCAGTCCCTGTTCGTTTTCGTTGTCGTTGTAATAGACTTTGTCGCGGATATCGAGGAACACTTTCGACTTGGAAACCTTCTGATCGTTCGGGAAAACGTGAATCTGCCCGTGTTGATTGGCGACGAACACGCGGTTCGAACCATCGCCGGCGTGGGTCAACACGAGCGGCCGAATCGGGTTCGGCTTGCCGTTCACGTCGAGCGACCAATCGGTCCATTCGAGGTTCGGGAACGCCAACTCCGGAGTTAGGGCGAGCGGCGTGTCGTCCACTTCGGCCCCGGGAACCTGGGCCGGCACGAGTGTCACGGTCCCGGCCTTCATGTCGGGGACCACCAGGAACCGATTGGTCGGGTCCATGCACATGTCGGCGGCCGACTGGAAACCTTCGGCCACGAGGATCGGCTTGGCCCCCGGTCGGGCGATCACGAAGATCTTGCCGTTCTTCCAGTCGCTGATGTAGAGCCGGCCGAATTTGTCGAAGATCAACCCATCCGCCCCGCCGAAGCCGTCGGCCAATTTCTCGGTCGAACCGTCGGCGATCTTCATCCGGTAAAGGTTGCCCGTGCCGAAATCGGCGACGAGCAGGTGCATCAAGCTATCGTGGAGTAGTCCGTTCGGCGTGTGCAGCGGGGCCTTCGACGCGTCGGCGACGAGCGAAACCTTTCCCTTCAGATCGATGCGGTAAATCGCCCCGCCCTTGCCTTCGAGCGTGCCCGAATCGCTGACGTACAGCGTGCCGAACTGATCGACGGCGATGTCGTTCAGGAACAACGGCTTGGTCGGGAACGCGGCGGCCGCGGCCAACACGGTCGCTTTGCCCTTCGGGTCGATCTTCCAGACGCGCGTCTTGTCGGCGACGTACAGGAACTCCTTGAACGCGACGATCCCCTTCGGGTCGTCGAGTTCGGTGGTGAACGGGACGGCCTTGCCATCCTGGATCACGACAACCGAACCATCGCCGTCCTTGTCGAATTCGCCGATAACGGTGACATAGATTCGGCCATCGAGGCCGATACAGGCGGACTCGGGATTTTTGAGCCCGGTGACGAGCGGCTTCGGCGGAGTGGGGGCGGCCAGGACCGGGCCGGCAAGCGCGAGGAGCAGCCAGGGAGAGCGGAACACGATGCGAGCCTCCGCGTGTCAAAGGGCGAAGGGCGTGGGAAGATGATACGGACCTTGGGCATCGGAGCGGCGCAGTCGATGAACGAACTCGGCGAATGAGGAACATTGAATTCCAGGCTCGTAAGTCTCGGGGTCAATGCGAGCGACTCGTCCGAAATTAACTTCTTTGCAGATTTGGGACATTTGTGGACATTTTGGGACACCTTTGCCGGAAGTGATTGGTGGATTGGCGTTTCCGTCTCGCTTCAGTCTGAAATGCTTGCGAAATCAAGGGTTGCGTCTGTTGTCTCCTGGCGAGTTCACTCGACGGACCAAACGGCGTCGGCCGACCGGTTCGACTGGATTCGGTGCGATTCGACATGGCGGCGACTCCGTGGGTGTGCGCCACCTTGGCAAACACCAGAGGGATAACGCAGCAACTTCGCGAGACGATCGGGCGGTGGGGCACGTCGCGCGATTTTAACGGAACACACCCAAAACCAGATTAATATACAAAAGAACACGTGTCAAGAAAAAGCGGAAGGTTTATTTGAGAAATGCACCTCGCCGCGTCCCGGGGCCAAGCTTTCACCCGCGTTCCGGCGAACGCGGTTATCGACCCTCAGGTTGATAACGCCATTGAAGTACCGATCTGTTCCACAGGCTTGGCGCGTGGGCCTTTACACGCCGGAGGCCGGAGGCGTGGCAGCCGTTCCTCGGATGGTAGCCCGACGCGTGAGCGAGGGTGCCGGTCGCTACCAATTACGGTTGGCGTTCCTCGGATGGTAGCCCGACGCGTGAGCAAGGGTGCCGGTCGCTACCCAATTACGGTTGGCGTTCCTCGGATGGTAGCCCGACGCGTGAGCAAGGGTCAGCCGAATTCCACGAC
>JANLUE010000803.1:0-9211 GCA_031363325.1 Gemmataceae bacterium | reverse complement strand
GGCATCCACTCGGGCGACTCGGCCTGCGTGATCCCGCCGCATAGTTTGCCCGCGACCGTCATCAATCGAATCAAGCAATATTCGCGCGAATTGGCGAAGGCCCTGAACGTGAAGGGCTTGATGAATATTCAGTTCGCGGTCGCCAACGCGCACGCAGACAACGCCGAAATCTACGTCCTCGAAGCGAACCCACGGGCGAGCCGCACGATCCCGTTCGTGTCCAAGGCGTGCGGCGTGCCGCTGGCCCGACTCGCGGCCCTCGTGATGGCTGGCAAAACACTCGACGAACTCGGCGTCAAAGACGAAGTGGTGCCGACTCACTACTCGATCAAGGAAAGTGTGTTCCCGTTCAACAAGTTCCCGGGCGTCGACATCATCCTCGGCCCCGAGATGCGTTCGACCGGCGAGGTGATGGGCATTGATGACGATTTCGCGATGGCGTTCGCCAAAGCGCAGATGGCCGCGAGCGCGCCGTTGCCTCGCAGCGGGACGATCTTCATTTCGGTCAACGATCGCGACAAGTCCGAGATCGTACCCATCGCCCGACAGCTCGCCGACCTGGGCTATTCCTTGCTGGCCACGCGTGGGACGGCGAAGGGGCTCCGGGCGAACGGCGTGCCCGTGACGGAGATCGCGAAGATTCAGGAAGGTCGGCCCAACCTGCTCGACCGGATGAAGAACGGCGAGATCGCCATGATCCTGAACACGCCCAGCGGTCGAGGCCGACGAACGGATGAAGGCAAGATTCGCGCGGCCGCCGTGGCCCATCGGGTGACGTGCATCACAACCCTCTCGGCCGCCGACGCCGCGGCGAAAGCGTGCCGAGCCCTGCGCGAACAGGAGTTGAAAGTCGTGTCTCTCCAGGAACGATTCGCGTAAGTTTCAACTGTTCTGGCGAGCGTCGGCCCGGCCGATCGTGTTCGCGGCCTGACCTTCATCGTTTCCTTACAATGGCGGTGCCCTCCGTCCGACTCGCACCGGACGCTCTCGGAGGTCAATTCATGCGCGATGCGCTCGCGGCCGCCTTGGCCGCGCCCGACGACCACGCGGTTTGTGCCGGCGTGTTCGATCTACTGACGGCCCACTATCCGCCGGACATCCGGCCCGCCGACCTACCGATCGAACAGCGAACCGTCTTCACGATCTGGACCACGAACGGGCTCATCGGGAACGGCGGGTTCAACGACTTCTTCCTGGCCGATTCGCCTGGCGACCCGGACTACGCGCACATGCGGGCCGCGTACGATGCGATCGACTGCGAGCCGGCGTCGTCCTCGCTTCGCCGGGTCTTCGAGGCGTTCGCCGATGGCGTGCCATCGAGCCCGAAGGAGCGGCAGCGGGCTTTCGTGAAGGGAAACAACGCGGCGAAGGGGGCCTTAAACCGCGACTTCCTCCGGGCCGAGAAAGACCTGGTCGCCGCGCTCGCCGAATACATACGAACGCATGGCGATTCGTTTATCGGTATCGAGAAGCCAGCGTCGGGCCAGAAGTCGGGCCCGCGACTCCCGGTCATTCCCGGCGGCAAGGCGGACCCCGTCGCGATCGGGGCCGGTCGGCTACCGCACTGGGCGCGCGTCGCGTTCTACGCCCGCTGCGCTCGAAGCGTCTTTCCCTTGTGGGAAGAGGCCTGGCCGCACGCCCCGCCCGAGCGGGCCGAGTCGGTCGAGCAAGCCATCGTACTCGCCGAGATGTGCGGCACGCAGGGCAAAGCGGTCGGCAACTTGAAGACGGCCGCGACGAACGCGATTCAAGCCGGCAACGGCGAAGTCCTCGGTGAAGACGATCCGCCGCCGACCGAACCGGACGTGATTCTGAATGTCGCGAACGCGGCCGCCAAGGCCCTGGAGTTCATTCTCGATGAAGAGGAGGCCGACCCGTACGGGTTCGCGAAGAGTGCGATCGACGCGGCCGAGCGCGAAGACCTGATGGAGGACCTTCAAGACGATTTCAAGCGGATCAAGCAACTGGCCCGCGACGGCGGCTGGACGGACAAGACGCCCGTCTCGCCCGAAGTGTTCGACCCGACCTACGTGCCGCCCGCGAAGTCGTGGTGGAAGGTATGGTAGCGGAGCTTCGGCGAATTCTCGCGGTCGAGCCCGCTATAATCCCGGAACCAACTGCGGGGGCTCGACATGCGGGGCATCGATCTGACGCGGCACGGCCTGGCGCCGACCGGCCCGGTTCACGCCGGGCTCTCGGCGGCCGCCCTGGCTGAATGCGCGCTCCGCCGTTGCGAGGGCCAGTTCGCCGATTCCGGGGCGTTCAACGCCCTGACCGGCGAACGAACCGCCCGCTCGCCCGAGGACAAGTACATCGTCCGCGATCCATCGATCGAAGCGGAAATCGACTGGGGCAAAGTCAATCGGCCGATGGCCCCCGACACCTTCGACCGATTGCTGACGCAGGCCCAATCCTACGCCAATCGTCGCGAGTTGTTCGTCATCGACGCGACCGCATGCGCCGACCCGGCCCATCGCATCACCCTCCGCGTCGTGGCCGAGCAGGCCTGGCAGGCGATGTTCGCCCAGTGCTTGTTCCGGCCGGCCGAACCGAACGCCGACCCCGATTGGTTGATCCTGGCCGTCCCTGGTTTACGCTTCGACCCCGCGAAGGAGGGGCTCAATTCGCCGGTCGCTTTGGCGATCAGTTTCGAACGACGAACCGTTCTGGTCGCGGGCACGCACTACGCGGGCGAGATTAAGAAATCGGTGTTCACGATCCTGAACGCGATCCTACCGCTCAAGGGCGTGCTCTCGATGCACTGTTCGGCGAACATTGGCCCAACCGGCGACACCGCTCTGTTCTTCGGCCTCTCGGGCACGGGCAAGACGACGCTGTCGGCCGATCCCGAACGAAAGTTGATTGGCGACGACGAACACGGTTGGTCGGCCGCGGGCGTGTTCAACATCGAGGGCGGTTGTTACGCCAAGACGATCAAGCTTTCGGCCGAACAGGAACCGCAAATCTACAGCGCAATCCGGTTCGGCAGCGTGCTCGAGAACGTGCCGCTCGACCCGGTGACGCGTCGGCCCGATTACGACAGCCTGCGCTACACGGAAAACACGCGGGCCGGCTATCCACTTGATTTCATCCCGAACCGCGAGCCCACGGGGCGCGGCGATCATCCGCGCACGATCTTCTTCCTGACGGCCGACGCGTTCGGCGTGATGCCCCCCCTCGCTCGATTGACGCCCGATCAGGCGATGGACTACTTCCTGTGCGGCTATACCGCGAAAGTGGCCGGCACGGAAGTCGGCGTGAAGGAACCGAAAGCCACATTCAGCGCCTGCTTCGGCGGCCCGTTCCTGCCGTTGCATCCGCGACGATATGCCGCACTCCTACGCGAGAAGTTGAATGAACATCGCGTACCCGTGTGGCTCGTGAATACGGGCTGGACCGGCGGAGGCTACGGCGTCGGCAAGCGCATCAACCTTGGCTACACGCGTGCGATGCTCCGGGCCGCGTTGAACCGCCAACTCGACGACGTGCCCTTTCGCACCGACCCGGCGTTTGGCCTCGCCGTGCCGACAGCCGTCCCAAATGTGCCGACCGACGTCCTCGACCCCCGAAGTTCCTGGTCCGACCCGGCGGCCTACGACCGCGTAGCCGCCGACCTGGTCGGGCGCTTCCAAGAGGCGCTCGCGAAATTCGGTTGATCAGGGGAGGGGGACATCTTTGAACTCGAACGGAATTTCGTGATCGTGAATGATCCAGTCTTCAATGACGAGACGAGTGGCGGGCCCGCGGCCTTTTTGATTCAGATCAAAGTCGCGACTGATCCAGTATCGGCCGGCTCCACTCTGCATACCTTCGCTGTGCGAGTCGAACGCCTTGCCCGACTCGTCTTCGAGCCGCATTCGCGAGTGCCAACGCCGGTCCCAATCCTTCGCTGGTTCTGGTACGCGGAGTTCGATATGGACTCGCTGAGCATTGATTTTGACGCTCGACACTTCGACCGTGTCGCCGCCCGCCGTCGCTCGCTTGCCCAAGGCATCCGCGAACCGCTCGGAAAGCAGCACGGACTTTCGTTCGATTACCAATTTGACGGGAACTGTTCCACGCAGAACTTTCAGCGTCCGCGATTTTTCATCGACGCGATTGAGATGGCCCTTGTACGGTAAATTCATCGGCAAGTACGAATCGAAATAGCCTGTGAGGCTCGGTGGAGACGACGTTGGCAGTATTAGCAAATTCCCATGATCGTCTTCCGCCCGAGCAATCTTCCACTTCTCCACCGAGATAAAACCAAGCTTTGGCTCGCAATCCACGTCGAGTGAAAATGTCAGTAGACCAGTCCTGGGCGTTCCTGGCGCATCAAATTTCAAATCCTTGTCTTCATGAATCCGCGTCAAACTCAAGCGAAATGGACCAGTTCGAATGACGAACGGACTGTTGGGTCGAGGATCGTAATTCAGGCGATTCAGCGCTCCCATGAGGGAACAGTTATGATGACGCTCCAAGGTCTTTACGACTTCCCAATATGGGTATTCGCCCTTCTTGAATTCCGCAGCGATGTTCGCCCTTTGATGGTTCGCAGTTGTACCCGTCTGCTCGTCGAGGACCTGGAGCATTTCGCCCATGGTCATCGTTCCGCCCGGCAGCTTGATCAACGTCGGTTGGAGCGCCTTCACGATCACCAACGCCTTCACCAAGTCCTCGGCCCGCCGACGAACCTCGGCGTCCGTCGATTGGGCGGCCTTCCGGAGCTCCGGGAGCGAATCGGGGCCCCGGTCGCGCAGGGCCTTCGACGCTCGTTCACGCACGGCGAATTGTTTGTCGCCAAGTTGCTCGATGAGTTTGGAAATGGGTATCGGGTCGGCGGCGATCAATGACAAAGCACAGGCAAGGAACGCCAAAAGTGCGATTCGCCGATGCATGGTCAGCCTCCGGTGGGCCGGGCTGTTTTACCAGTTGAAGGAGAACGACGCCCGGCCGTTACGCGTCACAAAATCCGTGTCGCACATTCCGTATTTCTTGTTTGTGGGCTAAACTTGGTTGCCGCGCGCTGTAGTCCGTAATGCCAAATGACTTGACACACGTCATTCCTTCGTGGAGTTCCGAAGCGAGGGGAGCGACTCACGTCGCTCCCTCCCCCCCTCGATTCATTTCTGCGGCGGGTTCGCCTCGCGGATCAGGGCCCCCTTCTCTTCGCTGAGCACCAGGACGGCGAACTGTTCGATCGCCTGGCGTTCCGGGGTGTTCACGGAGACGTAGTCGAAGCGGCCACGCAGATCGGTGTAACCGTCTTTGTGGAACTTGACGGAGCCATCCGCGAGGCGGGCGTAGACCTTCACGTAGACCTTCGAGAGCGGCTTGCCGGCCGTGCCGTCGGCGACGCGGACCTGACCGAAGCCTTCGGTGAACTTCACGTCCATGGCGTTCGCGTAGTACGGGTGCGACCGCGTCTTGCCGGCGGCCGTCACTTCGACCAGCACGTTGCGCTGCACGAGTTCCGGGGGTAACGCGATGGTCGCCTTCGCGTCGCCGGCCGGCAGCTTCACCTCGCGAGTCAAGTTCGGCTTGATGGCCGCGAACTGGCCGGCCGACTTCTGCACGAACGGGTTGCGGCTGAACAGCAACTCCACGTCCATCAGGTAATAGTTCACCTGAACCGTCTCAACGTTCTGCCACGTGAGCTGAATCGCCTTGTTATCCAGGATGAATTCGAAGCCCGGCTCCGTCGCCGCGAGGACGCCTTGCTGTTGACCGCGATCGTTCGCGTCGACCAGCTTCGGCCCCTTGCCTTCGATCTCGTCGAGTTGCGCGACGATTGACGTGAACGTGTTCCGCCAGCGATCGACCGGGTGCGACAAATACTTGCTCGCGATCGAACGGGCCTTCTGAGGCTGCTCGTTGAACATCTCCAGGTAGGCGGCGCAGTAGTCGTACTGAATCTTCGTCGGCAACAGATCGGGGTTCACGCGGGCGAACGTGGCCATCGCCTCGTCGATGCGATCCTGCAGGAGCAGGTAGTACGTGGTGGCCATCAAGTCCGCGTCGTTGAGTTGGCGATGGTACGACAACGTCTTCAGGAACCGGTGATACTGTTCGTTGAACCGGTCGTTGACGATCTGCCGTCGCTGGCCGAGCGCGTGGGCCCGGGCGTTCACGAGCGGCTTGTATTCCAGGTGCTCGTACTGATGGCGCGCGACCGGGTCGACTTTCAGGATCGTCGTGTCGATCGGCCCGCCGGCTTCGTTGACGATCTGATCCGTGTGAACCAGATATTGCCGGGCGATCGTCGCGTTCGCGTGGTGCAGCCCGTACGACCAGAGCGTCGGGTGATACAGGTGCCGACTGTCGAGCAACGTCGTAACGGCTTCGAAGAAGTTGCGGTCGCGCATCCGGAAGGCGATCTTGTCCAG
Organism: Gemmataceae bacterium; assembly: GCA_031363325.1. GTDB lineage: Bacteria > Planctomycetota > Planctomycetia > Gemmatales > Gemmataceae > SIAJ01. Next base: position 2,846 of record JANLUE010000803.1, on the reverse strand, counting down.
GTTCAGGGCCCGGACGTTCTCGCGGTTCAGGAAGGCGAGCACCTCTTCGTTCGACCCGTTCTGCGAGACGTAGTCCCACGAGCCGGTGTCGATCTTGGTCGGCTTCTCGACGACGTTGAAGCCCACGGCCGGGGCCGACGCGACGAACTGTTCGTTCTTCGCGACGTGCACCGGGAAATGCGTGAACTGGCCGGCCTTCGGGAAGTAGAAATGGTAATCGAAAGTATGCGTGCGATACGGTTCGAGGTCCACTGGCACGCTGCGCGTGAATTGCCCGTTCGCGACCGGGATCGCGCCGACGGGGAGTTGCACGAGGACCGTGAGCTTCTGCCGCGATGACGTCGGGTTCGTGACCACGATCTGACAGCCGTACACCGTGTGGACGACGAACTCGGCCGAGACGAACTTGTCCAGCTTCTCGCCGTTCTCTTCGCGGAAGCGATCGCCGTTGCGGTAGAAGTTCTGGCTGACGAGGACATTCAGCGGGGCGGCCTGACCGCCGGCCGGTCGAACCTCTTCGTGGAAGGCGATGAACTGGCTCGCGGGCGTGAGCGTCATGCGGCCGTTGTCGAACTTCACTTCGTGCTTGCCGGCCTCGAACGGGAGATCGAGGACCGAGAGGGCGAACATCATCTCGGTGAAGTTGCGCGAGGCGTCGGCCAGATGCCGCGACAGGAACGGCCCCTGATTGTGCTTCACGAAGTCCAGCCAGAACGGCCCGACCGGCACAAGGTCGGCGATCTGTTGTTGAATCAGCAGCTTGTAGTAATTCGATTCGGCCCACTCCTTGGTCGGGTCGAGCTTGCGATACAGTTGGCGGGTCTTGCGACGAAGTGCGTCGGCGTTATCAAAGAACTTCTCGGCTTCGTCAGCGCGTTTCTTGCCTTCTTCGTAGCTCTTCGACTTGTCCATGTCGCCTTTGCCATCGCGGGTTTGCATGTCTTTGCCAGAGTTCGGCATACCTCCGCTCATTCCGCCTGGCGGTCCGCCTGCAAACCCACCGCCACCCTCACCGGGCTTGCCACCTGGGGCCGCCCCACCCGGAACGCCCAACTTCGGAGGTGCAATCGGTGACGGAGCCCGCGGCAATCCACCGACAGGCGCAATGTCAGCCGAGCGTTCTTCGAGCTTCTTTTGATCCTTCTCCAGAGTTTCCTTCTCCTGGCGAATCCGCGAGAACACGGCGTCGTCCGAGCCGAGTGCGCCCGCGTCCACGCCAACGCTGAACAGGTACAACTGGCGATCGATGTTCGGCGGCAACAGGGCGAGCAGATCGTTGAAGTGCCGGGCCGTCTTGTCCGGTTCGCCTGCGGTGCGCTGGGCGAGCAACGCCCGCTCGACTGTGTTCAACCGACCGAACTCCCACGGCTGCAGGAAGCGCGACACGTCGTCGCCGATCAGCCACAGGTCCATGAACGTCTTGTCCTTCTTGTTGCGCAGGTACGGCTGAACGACGGCCCCGAAGAACTCGGGGTCCTTGCGCATCAGGAAGTAGTGCAATTCGTGACAGGCGTGCTTCGAGTACAGCGCCCGCTTCTCTTCGATCTTCAACTTCGGCCAGGTCAGCAGGAACGAGAACTCGTTGAGAGACGGGTTCTTCGTCAAGGTCGCGTAGAACGCGTACACCTTGGCGAGGCTGTCGTACGCCTGGAATCGGCTGCCCACGACGTCGGCCAGCACGAACGGTTGACCCTGCGGGACGACCGTCACCTGTTTTTGCTGTGTGAAGTGCTTGGCTGGATCGAAGCCGGCCTTCAGGCGCAGGTCGGCGAAGCGGGCGGCCTTGGCCGGCAGTGTGACCGAACGATGCGTCGTGTTCAACGGATCGACCGCCACGACGTGGATCATCGAGTGCGAGCCGAGTTCCTTGCGCGGCACGCGGACGAATCCATCCTTGTCCGGCGTCAGGTTTAAAAGCACGGTCGACGCGTCGGCCAGGAAGTCGAGGTTGGCGAAATCGCCGGCCCCGACCGGAGCGAGCTTTCCTTGCGGGTCGGCCGGTGGGGCTTTTGGAATCGCGTCGGGCGCGACTGACCGGCCCACTCCGCCAAAATCATCGCCCCCGACCGCGAGTTGTTCGCCCGTCTCGGTCGTCCGCACGGCCCATGGGTTCAGCAACAGCATCGGTCGTTCGAGCATGTTGCCGGGGTACTTCTTCTGGCCGCGTCGATCGAGGACGTAGCGATATTCGTCGCCGATGTTGCGGCCCGTCAGGTACACCGATTCGGCCTGGCCGGGCACCACGCCGCCCAACTCCGCGTCGCGAACCGCGGACAGGTCGCCGTACGCGTTGAACGCCGGCTCGTAGCGCGTGGCGAACAGATGCACGCGGGCGAACTTGGTGAAGTCGCGCAGTTTCACGACGAGCAGGTCGGCGTCCGCCGCGATCGACTGGATGTGCAACGGCTTCAGGCCCGGTAGCTCCAGGTGCCGGGCCGTGCCGAGCACGTGGCCCGCGAACTTCGCACCGGCCACCACGCGAACGCGAATCCGCTCGCCCGTCCGCTTCAGGTACAGGTCGTAATCGCCCGGATCCAGGCCCTTGAGTACGACCTGACCATTGTCGATCGCGAGCGAATCGAACTTGTCGGCCCGGATGTCGCTGCCACGCACTTCGAAGAGCGCCAGTTCCGCTCGCTCGGGCTTCGGCGAATAGCCCAGGTAGGGTAACGCAATCGGCTCGCCGGCCTGAGCGTGGAAGGCGCTGCGATACGTGTGCGCGTCGGCCGCGAGGTTCCACGAATGGGCGGTCCCTTCCGGGCCGGTCGCCGTCGCGGACACGATGTCGGCCAATGGCCCGAGCGTGATGCGACCCAGGGGGTCGGTTTTCAGCGTGACGTGGATCG
>JANLUE010000396.1:0-4590 GCA_031363325.1 Gemmataceae bacterium | reverse complement strand
GAAGCGGCTCCTTGAGCCCGAGGCAATGCCGTGGACTCGAAGGAGACGGATTTTCGGAGCCGCTTCGGCGACTCGCAGCTAGCCCCGGCCGATGGCTTCGAGGCCGGGGTTGGACGGCGTCACAATTCACTCCCCGCGTCGCCGTAGAGGCTCCGCCAGATTCCTTCGAGTTTTTCAAGCGCCCGGAACATTCTCGTGTTGACGGCCCTCGGTCAGGCCCAAGAGTTCGCCGACGTCGCGGGCGGGCATTTCCTCGAAGTAACGCAGCCACAGCACTTCACGATCGACCGGCTTGAGCAGTTCGATCACCTGACGGACTCGGCCGATCAGTTCGTCGCGGGCCATCGCCTGACTGGGGCTCGTGAGGCTCCCGGCAAGGACGTCTAACGATTCGTCCGGCCAGGGCAAGTCGTGGCGCAGGTCGCGGGCCGCGCGGCCGTGCCGGCGATATTCCTCGTAGAGCGTGTCGAGCGCGAGCTGGTACAGCCAGGGATAGGGCCGCATCGGTGAACCGGCTCGATAGGCGGGCCAACGGTCCTGGGCCTTCACGAACGCGGACTGGAGGATGTCTTCGGGCGCGAGCCGTTGGCGAAGCCGGGGGTCGATGCGGCGTTCGAGCATGGCGAGAAGCCTCGGCCCGTGCTCTTCGCAGAGTTGCCCGAACGCGGCGAGTTCGGCGACCGCTGGATCGATGGACATGGACGCGTCCCGAACGGTGTGGCAACGGAGAACTAACTGGAGATGTGGTGATCGATCTTACGAAAATGATCGCGCCCGATCGAGCCGTGTGCTGTCCGGGCGCAAAGTCGGCTGACCGCCCCCTCGGCCCAACCCCCGCCATTCTTTAACAATTCCAGCCCCAAGCCCGCAAGTTCGGCATAGTCGCGCGTCTCTTGGGCAAACGCCCCGTTTTACCACGCCAGAAATCGGCGACCGGCCTGGAGTGGCCGGCTATCATAATGAGAGTCTGCCCATGCGTTTTCCGGCACGGCGGCTGGTCGCGCGTCTCGAAGGTTCATGGCCCGCCACCCCTCGGTCGGGCCGGAGGTCTTGCGAACATGCGCCGTCACTGGTTCATTGCCATTGGGTTAATCGGCCTCAGTAGTGGCCTGTCGTTCGGGCAAAAAGGCGGGCAGCCCAAGCCGTCCGCTCCCAGTCGACCCGCCGCGGCCCCGAGTCGACCGGCCGCGCCGCCAAGCCGGCCGAGCCCGCCGCCTTCCCCCCGTCCAAGTTCTCCGGCGCCTTCCCCGCGTCCAAGCGTCTCGAGCCCGGCGCCGAGCGTGCGACCGTCCGCGCCGCCACCGACCATCGTTTCGAAGCCAGCCCCGGCACCAACGATCACGAGCCCGCCGCCGAGCCCGCGTCCGGGCGTCGCGAACACCGGCCCAACGCCGACCCCAATTGTCGGAACGAAACCGCCGCTCAACCCGGTGAATCCAGGGACGAGTTCGCCCACGATCGCGCGGCCGACGAACGGCAATCGACCCGGCGCGGCCGCGAGTCCTCCGCCTTCGCCAAGGCCGACGGTGGCCAACTTGCCCCCGGTGAATCGCCCCGTGACTGCCGCGGCCGTGAATCGGCCGGCCTTCGCCCGCAATGGCGGAGTTCAACCGACGTTCACGGATCGCCAACTGGCGTTCCTGCTTTCGCAACGGCCGCGCTACAACCCGGGTTGGTACGGGGCGTACTACCCCGGCTTCGCGCCGTTCGGTTGGGGGCCGTTCGGGTTCAGTCCGTTCGGCTATTCGCCCGGCTTCGGCTGGGTGCCCTTCGGCTACGGCTGGGGAGGCGGATACGGAGGTGGTTTCGGGGGCGGATTCGGTGGAGGGTATGGGGGCGGTTTTGGAGTCGGATTCGGTTATCGCTCGGGGCCGTGGTCGTTCGGCGTGGGCCTTGGCTGGCCGACCTTCGGGTACAGCCCGATCTGCGACTACCAGGTGTATTCGCCGCCGACCGTGATCATCGAACAGCCGGCCCCGGTGATCATCCAGCCCGCTCCCGCTCCCGTGATCATCCCGCCGGCCCAACCGGTTCTCCCGGAGCCGCAACCGCAGCCCGCGGTTCAGAAGCCGCAGTTCGAAGAGTTGGACTTCGGCGTTCGGGCCGAGGGCTTGCTGAAAGAAGGCAAGTACCCGGAGGCCGTGAAGGCCCTGCGGCACGCGGTCGTTGACGACCCGAAGAACGGCGGCTTGCTCGCATTGACGGGCCAAGCCCTGTTCGCGACGGGTTCTTATGACGAAGCGGCCGGCGCGATTCAGCAATCGCTGGTCGCCACGCCGGAGGCCGACTGGATGAAAGCCGCCTCGGTGACGGCCAAATACGGCACGACGCCCGACGCCGTGGCCAACTTCAAGAAGGCGATTGAGAAGGGTCCGAACCAACCGGAACTGCGGTTTCTGGCGGGCTATCAGGCCTTCGCGGTCGGCGATTACAAGCGCACGGTGACCGAACTCGACGCGCTGTTGAAGATCGCTCCGGAAGATCGCGTCGCCAAGCAACTCCGGGCGGCGGCCGTGAAGTTGGACGAGAAGAAGTAACCGTTCCGCCCGTCGGAATGACGACGACCGGAGTGAACCCGCAGCAAATGGCGAGTTTACTCCGGTCGCTTGCATTCGTATCCCCCGCTTGCGACACGTCTCCGGCCCGTCTAGAATTCTCTCACGCCCGTACTTATTCGACCCCGACGTACCTCATCGCGGGGCCTCTCTCCGATTGGTTCGACATGACCCTCCATCGCATTCGCGGCCCCGCGCTCGTGGCGCTCGGGCTCTGCGCCGTCGGCGCGGTCACACTCTTCGCGATCACCGCTTGCGATCGCAAGCCCGCGACCGAAGGTGTTCCGGTGAACGTGCCCCCGCCGCAGAAGCACGACAACGAGGAACCCTACGACGGACCAACCTGGTTCGAGGACGTGACGGCCGCGTGCGGCATCTCGCTGACGTACAAGAACGGTGAAGAGGCCGGCCATTATGCGATCATCGAATCGCTCGGCGGCGGCATCGCGCTGTTCGATTTCGATGGTGACGGCAAACTCGACGTATATATCACGGCCGGCGGGTACTACGAGGGCAAGACAGTCCTCGGCCATCCCGGCAAACTCTTTCGCAATCTCGGCAACTGGAAGTTCGAAGACGTGACGGCCAAGGTCGGGCTCGACAAGGCCGTGCAATATTCGCATGGCGTCGCGGTGGCCGACGTGAACAAAGACGGCTGGCCCGATTTGCTCGTGACCGGCTACAACCGCCTCGCACTCTATATGAACGAATCGGACGGCAAGGGCGGACGCAAATTCGTCAATGTCACCGAGAAGGCCGGCTTGACCGAACGACTCTGGAGTTCCGGAGCCGCGTTCGCGGACTTCGATGGGGACGGGTTCCCGGACCTCTACGTCTGTCATTACGGCGACTGGGGTTTTGATACGAACCACCCGGAGGATTGCCGATACGACGGCAAGACCCGCGACGTGTGCCCGCCCAAGAAGTTCAATCCACTGCCGCACAAACTCTATCACAACAATGGCAACGGCACGTTCACGGACGTGAGCGAGCAACTTAATTTGCGCAAGGATGGCAAAGGACTCGGGGTTGTGATCGCGGACTACAATCTCGACGGCCGGCCGGACATTTATGTGGCCAACGATACCGACGCGAATTTCCTTTACATCAACTTGACGGAGAAGGGTGGTCCGCTGAAGTTCAAGGAAATCGGCGGGCTGGCAGGCGTGGCGCTCGATGGTCGGGCGATCGCGAATGGTTCGATGGGCCTTGATGTCGGCGACCCGAATCGCACCGGCAAGCCGGCGATCTTCGTGACGAATTACGAAGGCGAATTGCACGCACTCTATTCCAATCAATCGCCGCCTTTCGATCCGAAAGACCCGGAAGCGGTCCTCTTCGATTACGAATCGAATCGCAACGGCATCGGCAAGATCGCGCCAACGCCGCAGATGGTCGGTTGGGGGACCGCGTTCTGCGACCTCGATCGCGACGGCTGGGAAGACCTCATCGTGATCCACGGCCACGCGATTCGATTTCCGTCGAGTGGCGGCCGAGCGCAGTTCCCGAAGCTCGTGATGAACACGAAGGGCAAGTTCGAATCGAAATCCGCCCAGGGCGGTTCGTACTTCCGAACGGTTCACAATGGCCGGGGCATGGCGCTCGGCGACCTCGACAACGACGGCAAGCCGGATTTCCTGGTCAACCATCTGAACGAACCCGTCACCGTTCTGAAGAACACGGTGCCCACGAATAATCACTGGGTCGGGCTCGATTGTCGGGGCAAGGGGCATCGGGACGTGACCGGCGGCCGAATCGTGATTGAAGCGGGCGGCGAGACGTTCACGCGCTTCCTAAAGTCGGGCGGCAACTACGCGTCGGCGAACGACCCGCGTGTCGTGTGCGGCATCGCCGCGGCGAAGAAGATCGACAAGATCACGGTGACTTGGCCCTGGGGTCAATCGCAAGAATGGAAAGACCTCGCGGCCGACAAGTACTGGACTTTGACTGAGGGCGAGGCGGGTGCGAAGTAGCAATTCTCTCCATCGACGAGAAGGCGAGCCGGTGGGCGTTATCGAGCTTCAGGTTGATAATG
>JANLUE010000764.1:0-2484 GCA_031363325.1 Gemmataceae bacterium | reverse complement strand
CTCGGGGGACTCGTCGAATGTCGGTTGACCGTCGGCCCGCTCGGCGAGCCACCAGGCGGTGTTGGTGCCGAGCTTGTACTTCGTCTTGAGCCAGTCGCGGCGGGCCGGCAATTCGTCCGGCCCCTCGGCCACGATGTGGGCCTTCCACTCGTCGAGCGTGCGGCCCGTTTTCGCTTTCAGTTCGCTCACCCACTTCACAACCATGGCGATGCTCGGGTGAACCGAGTACGCGCTGGCGGCCGGTTTTTTCGACTTCGGTTTGCGTGTGGCCGGCATGCGCGGGCTCCGGTGTTTGGAATATCCTCGCCGAGGCGCGGCGAATTCGCAAGGTCGGTTGGTCGCGCCTTCCGCCTTTTTGCTTGACATTAGTCGTTGGCCTGCCTAGATTTGACGCTCGACGGGACTTCAGGAACGATTCGACCGCCGGCGGGGGGAGCCGACCCGTGACCAAGAAAGAAATCGTCCGCCGCATTTCCGACCGGGCCGAACTGACTCAGCTCAAGACCAAGGAAATCGTCCAGTGGACGTTTGACGCGATCATCGACACGCTCATCAACGATGGGCGAATCGAGTTGCGCAACTTTGGCGTCTTCGAGGTCCGGCGCCGCAAGGCGCGGCGGGCCCGCAATCCACGCACCAACGACCGCGTCGAAGTGCCGGCCAAGAACGTCGTCACGTTCCAACCCGGCAAGGAGATGGAGGAGCGCGTCCGCAAGGACGCCAAAGTCTACGAGCCGAAACGCAAGAAACCCAAGGCGAGCAAAGCCAAGCCGGCGGCGAAGTCCAAGTCCGTTCCGAAACCCGCCAAGCCAAAACCGGCCCCCGCGCCGCAGCCGATTCCCAAACCCGATTTGTTCGGCGAAGTCGGCGCCGAAACGCCAATGGAGACGGCGGGCGTTTGAGTGACTCTACCCTTCCACGATGGACATGAGTTCGCGGGTACTATCGTTCCTTCCGAATCATCGCGCGGATCTCCGCCCAGTCCGGGTCGTCGCGGTAAAGCGCCTCCAGCGCGTCGAGCACGGCATTCGCTTCGTTCGACTTACCGGCTTCCTTCAAGGCCTTCGCGCGGTCGAGCGTCGAGCGTAGTCCGGAGGCCGCGACCGGGCGGTGCAAGGTTCCCTCGACGTTCGAGACGCGGGCGGCGGCCTGCCGACAGAACTCGACCCACAGTGAATCGCTCGGCGAGCCGGCGAACGCGACGATCGTCCGTTCCCAGTGTTTCTTGGCGGCCGCGAAGTCGCCGGCGCGGGCGAGGTCCAAGCCCACATGATAAAGTCGCTCGGCCTCCGAAGCATACTTCGCGGACCGGCCGGCCGCGAGCGCCTTGCGCAGTTCCGCGACCGGCTGCGTGCGAATTCGAAACGCCTTGATCTCGTCGGCGAACTTGTCCGGATGATCGCGACTTAACGGTTCCAGATAGTCGGACCAGGCTCGCTCCCAGTCTGCGGGATCGTCCGATTTCATCAACGGCACGGCCCGGGCGAAGAGTTCATCGGGATCGGTTCGCGATAGCATGACCCCGGCGATCAGAACTCCGACCACCAAGAGGAAAAGCGGCACCACAACGGCCGGCCGGCGCATCAACGGTCGCGGCGCGGCGGTCGGCACAATCACGAGCGGGCGGGCCGGGGTCGGTTCATCCTCGTCCGCGGGGCCGGGTGGGTCGTCGTTCGGCATGGCGGGCCGCTTCGAGACTTTGCCGCGTGCTTCGTAGTTCGCCCACAAACGTTCGAGTTCGGCGAGCAGCAGCGTGTCGCTGCCCGGCCGACCCTGGGGGTCCTTGCTCAACAATTTCATGACGAGTGCGTCGAATTCATCGGGCACGTCAGGTTGAAAGTGCGCCGGCCGTTCCGGCATCACGAAGCAATGCTTGTGGATCAGTTCGACGGCGTTGGCCGCGACGAACGGCGGACGACCCGTCAGAAGCGCGTAGAGCAGACATCCGAACGAATAGAAGTCGCCGCGCTTGGTCAATTGCCGGCCGGCGGCTTGTTCCGGCGAAACGAACGCGGCCGACGCCAGCGGGTTGTCGCCCGCGAACGGTACAGCCGATTCGTAAAGCCGCGACAGCCCGCACTCCGCGATCTTCACTTGACCGTCGGCCACGAGGATCAAGTTCGCGGGCTTCAGGTCGCCATGCAAGACCCCCCGACGATGGGCGTGTCGCAAGGCCGAAACAATCTGCAGGGCATACGTCAGCGACTCGGTCCAGGTCGGCCGTTTGCCATTGCGAAGTTGCGCCTGGAAGTCCGACCCGCCCGGGTCTTCGTAAGCGATGTACGGCTGATCGTGCGTGAATCCGCCGCCCAGACACGTGACGACGTTCGGATGCGAAAGCTTGCGGAGCGCGGCGATGCGGCCGCGAAACAGGTCGTGAAAATCGGGGACCTGACCCGATGAGGCGAGGACTTTGATGGTGATGCGTCGACTGGGGTCGGCCGCGACGTGGCCGCGCCAGGCCCGGCCTTTGTGGTCCTGGCC
>JANLUE010000756.1:0-12447 GCA_031363325.1 Gemmataceae bacterium | reverse complement strand
GGCCTGCGGCACAGAGTTGCTGCAGGCGTTCGCGGACGCGTCTCTCCGACCCAAAGGGCGATGCAAATGTCTCACTCAATGCAAGCAGCTGCTCCGCTGTGAGCGGTGAGCGGTCGAGTGCGGCAAGGATGTCGAGGTCGCGCCCGGTGCAGAGGACGTTCGGCGAGGGGGTTGCCATGCAAGTCGAGAGAACTGTACACTCCACCTCCTTCCCTATCACTTCTCTTCCCTTGCATGTCTGCCGAAAAGAAGTCTTCATTCATTAAGGTCGATGACCTGATGCCGCAGGTGTCGCTGGAGCAAGCCGCCCAGTTCTACGCCGTGTCCCTCCCCGAACTGCACAAGGTCGGCGAGGAAACGCGAGCCCGCTGCTTCTTGCAATGCGGCCGCGCCCAGGAAACCGGCGACCGCGCGCTGGCGATTCAGACGGGGCACCCGGCCAAACAGTGGCATTGCCATCAGTACAGTTGCGGGAAGAGCGGCAACCTGGTGTCCCTTTGCGACATGATGAAGCCGGGAGCCGCTGCGGGCGGCAAGCCGCGCGGCGACCGGTTCAAGGCGATCGCGGCCGACATCCAGGCGATGGTCGAGGGCGTGACCCGGAGCGAAACGCCCGCCGCTCCCACGGAGACGAAGGCCGCCCCGCCCAAAGTGAATCTGCCGCTGAAGGATTCCGAGAATGTGCGGGCGCGGGGCCTGACCGAGTTGCACAAGAAGTTCGTGCTGGACGTGGCTCAAATGCCGCCCGGCGCGTCGGCCTACTTCCGCCGCCGCCCCTTCCTCTCTCCCGAGGTGTGTACGAAGTGGAGTGCGGGTTACTTGCCGAGGGATACGGGAGGCGACGACAAGAGCGGGGGGACGATGCGGGGGAAGATCGTGTACCCCTACCACGCCGAGAACGGCGACATCCTGACGTGGTTCGGCCGCGATCCGGATTTCGAGGACAAGCACAAGTCGTGGGCAGCGACCGACAAGAGCGAGCGCGAGCCGGAGAAGTTCCACTTCGTGAAGGGGTTCCATCGCGGCTTGGAACTGTTCGGCCAAGATCGTCTTCGCGATCCCGTTCACGCGGAAAAGCTCAAGGTGCTGGGCCTCATTGTCGTCGAAGGTTCCAACGATGTGATCCGCATGGACACGCTCGGCGTCCCGTCCGTGGGATTGTGCTCGAACACGATCACCCGCGAACAAGCCGAGAAGACTGCCCGCCTGGCCCGCGAACTGACCGGCGGCATCGTCACCGTGTTTCTGGACTGCGATGCCGAAGGCGAGAACGGCATGCGCCAGTGCCTCGGCTATCTCTCGCAAGTGGTGCCGGTCCGCCTCGCGTGGACGACGAAGATGTACGGCGGCAAATTCAAGGACCGCCAGCCCGAATCGCTCACGCCGCAGGAATGGCAGGAAATCGAAGCGTACCTTCGGTCGGGCACGAAACAAGGCTGGACGCTGGCCTGACACGGCCGCTCAGCGTTTCGGTTTCCGCTTCGCAGTCTTGACCGTGGGTTCGGCCGCAGGCGCGACCAATCCCTCATACTCGTCGGCCAGCCGATAGTTCCGCCCCTTCGTTGAAGAGTTGCCGACGACCAAGAAGCCCGACTTCAGCCAGCGTACGCAGAGCAAATAAGCCTGCCGCGATGGAAGTTTGAAAAACGCCGCCACGTCATTGCGCGTGACTTCCTTCATGCGGAGGAAGAGCCCCAAGGCTTGCCGTTGCTGCGGGGAGAGGCGTCGAAGAGCCGGTGATTGGTCCGCCGCGTCCTGCCGGCTCGCTTCTTCCGCCCGCGTGCGGACTTTGGCAAATGCGTCCGTCATCCCCAGGCAGAAGTACGTCACGAACGGCGTCACGTCGGCCTCCGCCCGGCCGAAGTAGTAGTTGTGGCTGCCGCCCACCGCGAGTCCGGCGTAGTACCGGTCCAAGTTGGCCGCATAGTATTCTTCGAGCGAATAGATGCCGTTCAATCCGTAACCGCTGCGGTGCAGCAGCAGGTTCGTCATGAGCCGCGCCGTCCGGCCGTTGCCGTCGAAGTACGGGTGAATGGTCGCGAACTGATAGTGGGCGAGTGCCGCCACCACGGGCACCGGTAACTCGGCTTCCGCGATCGACCCGTTCACCCACCGCACCAAGTCCTTCATCAGTTGCCGCACGTCCTTCGCTTCGGGGGGCATGTATACGGTGCGGCCGGTGCGGGAATCGCGGATCACGTTCTGCCCGTCGCGGTAGGGTGTCGCCTTCGGCTTGCCGGTCATCACCAGCCCGTGAATGGTTTGAATCTCTGTCTCCGTGATGTCCGCTGGCTCACGGCCGCGCGCTTCCACGAACTGAAGAGCCGCGAAATAGTGACGGACTTCGGCTTCATCCCGTTCGCGGCCGGGGAAGTTCCCTTCCCCCTCGACCACGGCTTGCACTTGGGACGGACTGAGTTGATTGCCCTCGATCTGCGTCGAAAAATGCGTGGAAAGGAGTCGGGCCGTCCGCCGCAACGAATCGAGCATCGGCGCGGTCAGCGGCAACGTGGCGACGACTTGGCGGTCGGCCTCGATGCTCATGAGCGCCTTGGCGACTTTGCCGGTGATGCGGTAATTCGGCTCGAACATGCAGCGGTCTCCCGAATGGGAAGCGTACCGGGATGTCGAGAAAGTGTCAAGAAAGTGTCGAGAAATCCGAACGCCCGATGGCCGTGTTCCGGCAAAGTCGCCACAGGTCGCGGCCTCAACACGACGCGGCTCGACCTTCCCCGCCGCCAATCGGCGGCGGTGGTGTCCCGCTCTGCGGCCGTTACGCGTAAGCGGAAGGGTGCGGGACGCCACTCGCGGCCATGCCCGGTGACGGTGCTGGGTGAGCTTTGCCCGCGAGCCCCCCTCCGAGCCGCGAACCGGTGCGGTGTAGACCGCCCGGTCATGGCCGGTGATCGGCCTGAGCGTGTTGAGGAGGGGGGCTCGCGGGCGTCGGCCTCGCGAGTGGCGTCCCCTGCTAAGGTGGTGTTCTCCGCATAGGAGAGCGGTCGCCTGGTCGGCCTCCGGCCGCCGGCGCTCCCGCCGCTGCCCCCGCCGCAGACGGCTGGCCAGTAGGCGAACTTGTGGCGTGCTTCCACTAGCCATCGCGTATGCGGGGCGAGGTTAAGTCGAGTTTGCCAACCGGTGCAACACTGGTACGCTTCCGGTCGATGGCACAACAGCCCTCCGCGAACGTCGTCACGGTGCTCAACCTCAAGGGCGGCGTGGGCAAGACGCACACGTCGTGGCTCTTGGCCTCGGTCGGTCTGGAACGGCAACAGCGGGTCTTGCTCATCGACACCGACACGCAAGGCAACCTGAGCAACTCCTTCTTGCCCGACTCGCCGCATCGCCCTGGCGTCGAGCAACTGCTTGATCCGTCGGTGGATGCCGACGTTCGCAGCCTCATCCGGCGAACGCCGTACGCGGGCATTGATATTATCCCGGCCAGCGCGGCACTGGCACCCTTCGACCTATCGAACCAGCAGGATTGGGAACGCCACGATTTGCAGCGGTCGTTCGTTGAACCCATCAAGACGTTGGCGTGGCAGTACGATTTCATCGTCTTCGATTGCCCGCCGAGACTGTCGTTGGCGAGCTTCGCAGCTCTATGTGCCAGCGATCATGTCATTGTGCCGCTGGAAGCCGCCGACTGGGGGGCGCAGGGGATCGTGCAAGTCACCGAAGCGGTGGACTACGTCCGGCAAAGCTTCAACCCGAACCTGCATCTGCTCGGCTACTTGGTCTCGCGGTTCAAGGCAGGACGTGTCTACCAAAAAGCATATTTGAGGCAACTCCGCGAGCATTTCGGGCAAGGAGTCTTTGACACTGTGATCGGCGATCTGGCAGGATTCGAACGCAGTGTCACCGACGCCATCCCCATCACCCGGCACGACTCTGGCGGACGCGCCGCTGGCATCGCCCGCAACTTCTTCGACGAAACTTGCCGACGCATTGCCACGCGTGCCCGACGCGGCGAAAGCGGCGTTCCAGCGAACAGTCAGCCGGCCGGTGCAGTTGCCGCTCAGTGAGACTTCGGGCGGGCCATCGCGTCAGGGCGTGAGCCGTCTTCGCGGTGCGTTCAGCATCGAGATCGGCCGCATACGGCCGGATCCGGACCAGCCCCGGCGTGAGTTCGATGAACAGGAACTGCAGAACCTCATCGCCTCCGTCACCGAGCATGGAATCAAGCAACCGGTGCGGGTCTGGCATGTCGAATCCGATGATGTGTACCAGATCATCTCCGGCGAACGCCGCTATCGCGCCGCAGTCGCCGCGAAGTTGATCGCAGTGCCCTGCCTCATCGAGGACGCCCCGGCTGGAAGCGCGCCGCCGAGGAAGGGAATCTTGGTCGATCAGATCGTCGAGAACTGGCAGCGTGCCGATCTCAAACCGTACGACCTGTCCGATGCGCTCAAAGAACTCCGCGACGTACACGAAATGAGCCAAGACGACATCGCGCGTCTCATCGGCAAACCCAAGAGTGAGATCTCCAGGTTCCTTGCCATGCAACGAGTGACCGCTGACGTCCAGCAAGACATCCGGCGGGATGAATCCGGAACGTTCTCGCGTCGCCACGTCGTGGCACTGTCCAAGCTGGCACCGGACGATCAGCCGGAAGTAGCCGCGAAGATTAAGACACAGAAACTTACCGCCACCGAAACCGAACGTGAAGTTGCTCGCCGGGTGGAGAGCAGTGAAGGACGGGCACCACGCGGGGCACCGATGACCATCCGGCGGTTCACGGTGGGGTCAGCGCAGGTAAAAATCACATTCCGGAAGCGTCAGGTCTCGGCCTCGGAAGTCATCGACGTCATCGACCGGGTAAAGGCGATGGTGGTCAGTGAGAACGACAGCGAGCAAAAAGCATCGGCCTGAGAGGAGTTGCACAAGGTAATTCGGGGCGTTTTTTGGCTTGCAGACGGGCTACTTTCGCTCAGTTGCACCGTGCAACTGGCATGAAAAAAGTGAATCAAAGTTCACAAGACCAATCATCGCTCGACAAGGCAAGCCGATGTGGTCTGAACAGCCTGTCCGCCGAGGTATAGTCGCGGGAGATGTCCGCACTCCGAAACGACGCATCTCCGGCATCGCATCCGTCTCGCCGCATCCGCCGGCGTGAAGGTTCCGGTCGGGCGCAGTTGTCGCTGGTCGAGCACGCCCTTTGCCCACTCGATCCGGCCGCGTCTCTGCGCGACCACCTCGTGCATGAAACGGCCTACGGATACACCGACCGTCACGGCCATCTGAAGTTCGCCAACGTGCGGGTCATGTGCGCGTCCGGCATGTCACCGGCCGACGAGTTCATCCTGTGGGGGCTTCTGGCCCTCACGTTCAACCAGCCGTCGCCGTCCACCGAATTCCATGCCACACCCCACTACTGCATGCGCAAGCTGGGTCTCATCGACTCAACCAACGCAAAAGGCGGCAAGGACTATCGCCTGTTCCGCGAAACCATCAAGCGGCTGGCCCGCGTGATGTACGAGAACTCGGCGTTCTACGATCCCATCCGCGGCGAGCATCGCGATGTCGGTTTTGGGTTTTTGAAGTACAGCCTTCCCATCGACGCTGCATCGTCCCGCGCGTGGCGGTTCGTTTGGGACCAGCAGTTTTTCGAATTGTGCCAAGCAACCGGCGGTGGCCTGTGGTTCGATCTCGAAACCTACCGCCGCCTCGACTTCGCCAGCCGCCGACTGTTCGTGTTCCTCCAGAAGCTCTTCTATCGCTCAACCGCAACGCCCGATCTCAACGTGCGGAAATTGTGCGTTGATACACTGGGATTCTCGTCCAAAATCGATGTGTTCGACCTGAAAATGAAACTTCGTCGGTGCATTCTGCGTCTGGCGGACGAAGGGATTATCGCACTGCCTCCGGGCGTGAAGCCCAACGATCTGTTCACGAAGCACGGAGTGGGTCAGTACACCCTGGTCTTGCAGCGGGGACTATATTTCGACGGACAGCGGACAAACAAGGCACCGCTGACGGTAGAAGAATCGCCGTTGGTCGATCCGCTTCGGGCAGTCGGCTTCGACGATGCCTCAATTTCGCGCATACTTCGCGATTACGCGGCGAACATGGTTCGAGAGTGGGTGGATATCACCCTCGCTGCTCAAGAGCGCCACGGGGCCGATTTCTTCAAGAAATCACCGGCGGCCTATTTCATGGACAACATCCAGCATGCAGCTGAAGGCCGACGCTCGCCACCGGACTGGTGGCGTGAACTTCGTCAGCAGGAAGCACGACTCCAACGCGACGAAGATCGCCGGCAATTCCAAAACATCGGCGAAGCCACTGAAGAAGAAGCGTTCCGCAAGTACCTTGAAGGCGAGGCGAGGGATGCATTCGAGGGGGTGATGCAACGACTGATTGGTGATCTGACGTCACGCGGCAAGTCGGTTGAGGAGGCGACCGAACCTGCCCACTATATGGCCCGAGTGCATTTCTTGAATCGCTTTCGGAAGGAACGTGGCACATCGTCTTAACGGCCTGTCCCCTTCAGTCAGTTTCGCTTTTTCGATAAGCGATCACTTTGCTTCAATGTAGCTTTGATAACAGATACTTTGCCGCTCATAGTGGTTGAGGCTCTGAAGGGTAGGATTTCGGCGAATAGCTGCCAACAATGTGAGCTTGAAGTGAAACTGAGATGCCCCAAATACACGACGCCAAGTCCACTGGTTCCAAGTGAAACACGACGCCAAGTCCACTGCTTGATCCGACAAAAGCCGACGCCAAGTCCACCAGATGCAGGCACGAATCGCGATGGCTAGTTCACGACCTTTCCGCAGTCCATTCGTCGAGAAGCTCATGGATCACAATTGGGATTGCACCCATTTCCATAAGCCGGGAATTCCCGTCCGCGTCGAAGGTATAAACTGGCTTCCCGGCCGAGATGACCTCGCTACAAAGTGCCTCAGTTTTGCCGCCTTCGCTCGCGTTCGTTACAAGCACAGCTCTTGCAAGTGCTGCGACGAAGTGATTCCGTTGGTCGGCAAGGTCAGCGGTTTGTCGTCGATACCTCGTATCGAATGGCGAAAGTAGCAATAGGCGGTCAGCGGCGATTGCGGCCTTCCAGGCGGGGGCGAGTCGCATTCCGTCGATACTTCGGGCTGGGCATACGATGATGGGCTGTGTTCCACGGAGTAGCAGATCGAGGCACTCCTTTTCCATCGGTGAGTGGAAGCCGCCAATGGCGGCGATGCCTGCATCGCGAAGCGATCGAGCGAGATCGTAGGTCTTCAGGATCAGATTCCCTGAGCAACGGACGGAACAGAAAAGGGCCAATCCGGGAGTGCGCAGGATGGCCAGATTGCCGATAGCGTCGATGGTCCGAAAGTGGTGCTGACCCAACGACAAACAGTCATTGCAGGGGTAGTCCGCTGAGTCACGAGTCAATCGGGTGATGGTGGTAGTCGCCATAGTTGGCAGCAAGTGTACTCGTCATTTCAGATTTTGGATGAGCCATGTAAGTTGGGTGCGCGCTGTGCTGATGACTGCCTCGAAACTGAGGAGCTTGATGTCCGGGCCGACATGCTGGCGTTGAATCGACGAACTGACCGGCCCGCCGATGACTAAGATGTCGATGGGACTGAAGCGGGGCGTGAGATCATCGCGATACTTCTCAGCCTGATTCTCGTCGTCACGGCTGATGCTGTGGGACGGGCGCTTGAATTCGATCAGCAGGTATCGGCCAAGGAGGTCTTGCGCCAAGAACAGGTCGGGGCGCTTGGCCGCACGCGGGCCCTTGAACTCTTCATCGCAATACTGCTTCAACGTCGCGGCGAGAGTCTGGTTTGACGCCATGAGCGAATACGTCGTGCCGAAAACCCACAAGTTGTTTTCCAACGCCTTGTGCATCGTGGCTTCGAGAGTGGCATCGTTGCGTGCCAGTGCGTCCAGGTCGTCGAGGAATTGCAGTCGGCGGCTGGCTTGTTGGATCATGTAGGCCATGTCGACTAGACCGAATTCCTTCAACGCCTCGGCGAGCACAACAACATCGGAGTGCTTCGCTTCCTGAATCTTCTGGCAGACAGTCCAATATTCGTCCTTCTCGAACGCCTCCAGAACGAGCGATATCAAAACGTCGATACGCTCTTCGGATTCGCCGAAGAAGCGACGCATGACTCGATCCAGCGCCTTGGTCGCATACTGCCGGCGGTGCTCCGGCAGTTTCGAGAGTACCTCGTCGATCTTCTTTTGCCGTCGGGCCTTGGCTAGCGACACTTCTTGGGCGAACACGTTTCCGACCGATTCTTTGAGGTTCTCCTGCGCCCATTGCTGCACGGCCTGGTATGTCGCACTATTCTCGAACAACGCACCCCAATCCGCGGTTACATCGCCTTCCAGTCCGTCTGCCTCGATTTCGCCGACGATACGGTTCAAGAGTTTTCGCGGGATGTCTTCTTGCGTATCCAAGCCGAACATCGAAGGCTTGCCGACGATTTTGCCGCCGACCCGCGTGACGATGCCCGCGTGCTTCGCACCTTTGGCGCCCGTCATGACGGTGAATCGTAGCGTTACGGTTCCCGCACCGGGAAGTTCAGCGGTTTTCGTGAAGGCCTGTCCTTGAATGTCCTCGTGGGACAAGGGCTCTTCATTCACGAGAATCGTGAAGCCACTGGTTCGTCCGTATTCGAGTGCGAGGATTTCTTTCAGGGCTTCCGGGGCCGGTACGGTGAAGCGGGAATTCAGCCGAGAAAGGGTGATGGTGGTGCCCTTCTTCTCGGGGTCGCAATCCTCAACGCCGATAGGCAGATCCACCTTCTCCAAATCACCTTTCGCTTGGAGCAATGTCGCCTTAGAAATGTTCAGTGTCGTCTTCTTGCCGCGTGCCCACGTTTCGACCCGCATATCCTCGGCTGCGACCAAGCCCGCGAATTTCCCAATGCCTTTGCGGCCACGCACCATGCGGCCGTAGCGAGTCGTCTTCGTCCCACGACGGGAATAGCGGTCGTTTGCGATCATCAAGTAGTGCTGCCGAAGTTCAGTTTCGGTCATGCCGGAGCCGTCATCGGCCACGATGATGGGCTCATCGGTCATCGGTTGGGACAAGGTGATGCGGACATTGTCGGCATCGGCATCCCAGGCATTATCGACGAGCTCGCGCAGCGCATGCTCCGTGGAACGATAGCCTTCGCCCAGCAACGAAGCCAAGCGGGGATCAACGCGGAAGTTCGCGTGCGAAGGCATCACGCATCCTCCTCTTCGTTCGCGTCCTGTCCCATGCGGTACTTGATGTCGTAGTTGATGATGAAGTCTCGTTCCTCATCGGTGAAGCCGTAGTGCTTGGCGAGAGCTTGATCGATTTCGTCGATAATGGTCTTGCTTCGTTTTGGGACAATGCACTGCACGGTAAGCGTGTCGTGAGCAAAACGCATCACACGCTCCTCGGAGTGCTTTTTCAAGTCGGCCATTAGCTGCTTTGCCAACACGAGCAGGGGCTTGGCAACCTTGCTGGAAGCCAAAGTTGCGAGATCGATCGCGAATGCGTCCACCTCCCTCTTATTGACATGTCTGCAATCGGAGAATGCTGTGACGAACCAGTAGAACAGACTGGAATTCAAACAGCACAGCGCAAGTTGCGAATGCTCACTACTGCCAAACTTCAACTCCTTGAACTCGGATGGCGGACGCCGTTTCCCCTGGCCATCCAGGACTTGTGGCTCAAAATCCAAGACTTGAAGAAAATAGCCAATCTTTCGCGAGTAGTAGATAGCGTGATTTGATGTCCTCGTAAAATATGCTGAGAGCGTCTGCTTCTGGGCTACCATCTTGCGGACGAGTCCCTGTTCGAGTTCTGAGCAGAGTTTCGGCAAAGTTCCTTTCACGAGTCCAGTTGTTGCGCTCGCGAAGCGCAATCGATCAAAGAGACTTTCGCGTTCTTCCGCATTCCATTTGTTGTACCGTGTTGAGAAGAATAGTGGGGTGGACGATCGTGCGCCGAGAATGTGAATAGTGAGACGTATGTGCTGCAATCCATCAAAGAGCCGCGAAGGGCGATCATCGAAAGAACTATAGTGGAGTGTCCGATGTGTCAGCAGTGACTGAAGGCTTTGGTACCGGTCTGTAGAGATGGAGGACACAGGGACGATGAATCCTTGATGGCCTAAAGCAGCAACCAGTGTTGAACAGCGTTCCAAGACTAATGCGTACAGATTCCCAGCTTCCTGGCAGGCGTACCCAAGGGCGCGGTATCCCGTCAACGCATTGAGTTCAATATACGGTGGATTGCCGATAATCACATCGAATCCACCGTCATGCATGATTCCGTAGAATTCTGCCAACCAGTGGAACGGCTGATGGGTCTTCTGCCACTTCTCATAGAGCTTCGGTTTATCACCATCGACACCGTATTCGCTTGCCAGATATCGGTCCAATTCGGCGCGTAACTTCGTAAGACGGTCACGGAGGTCGGTCTTGGCCTGAGAGAATTCCTTGGCGTCCATTCCATGCTCAGTCTGCATTTGCCGGAACTTCTTGAAAGCACGGTCGACGATCTCTGCATCTTCCACGATGCGATCTACCTCGTTCTGGAAGAAGCCCAGCGTGCCTTCCATACGCTTCTTTACCTCGTCCACCGAGGCGAACCCGATCAGCGTGTTGCCGGCACGGATATTGAAGTCGATGTCTGGCAGCGGTTCGATCTGGTCCGCCGTTTCGACCTGGGCAATGAGTTTGAGGAAGAGCCGCAGTTTGCAGATTTCGACTGCCTCCTCCATGATGTCCACGCCGTAGAGGTTGCCGACAATGATCGATTTGAGGATGAAGTAGCGGTGGTTCGGATGCCGATCGACATCTTCCAGGATTTTGCGGAAGTCCGAGAACTTCTCCGGGTGGTGCTTTGTGCCGTTCCGCTTCAAATCTTCCATGAACCCCTGCATCCGGATCAGGCAGGATTCGTACAGTGGCTCAAGAAGATTCAGCGCGGCAAACAGGAACGCGCCCGAGCCACACGTCGGATCGAGTACCGAGACGGTTGAAATTGCGTGGTAGAACGCCCGAAGCAGTTCGGGGCCTTCGCAGTTGGCAATCACGTCCTCGGCGAACTGGGCGATGTCCAGGTTGAAGGTGATAAGGTCGTTGATGTCGTGAAGATCACCAGCTTTCAATTTGGAACGCAGTTCCTCACAACGCTGCCGCCGAGCTACATGTTCGCGCCATGATTCGGTCGGCAACGCATGGTCGGTTGACGCTGGCTTGTTCCAGCCACCGCGTTTGGACACATCGGTCAGCCCAGCGGCGATGTCCGTAGGTAGAGGCAGGTCAACGCCCTTGCGCATCGCCGGGTAAATGTATCGGTCGGGATCATCCCGAAGTAATCGCCAAACAGCGCCTTCCGGTTTGAAGGCGATGGTGCATTTCTTCTCGGCCGCGTTGAACAGGAACGGGATGATGGTGTTGCGCGCGATGTTGCCGGTAATGTCCTCTTTGGTGTAGTACGCCCCCATCTGCTTCTGGTTGATGTACTTCTCGAAGATGTAGCCGAGCACGTCCGGGTTGATCTCGGTGTCTGCCCTCAGCGGGCGCTCGTCGAGGTGCCACTGGTAAGCATCGAAGAAGTCGAACAGTTTCGTAAAGGCATCGTCGGATACCTGGATGTCCGGGTACGTGCGTTCTAGCTCATGTACGTCGAACAAGCCGCCGTTGAGGTAGGGCACGGTCCCCAAGAGCTTTTCGAGTTCTTTCTTGCGTGTGCCGGCGGGTTGGCCAAGTCCCTCGTGGAAGAGCCGGACGAGAAAGTAGCGGTAGAACGTGTGGAACTTGTCTTTGCCGCGTTCGGCTTGGATGCTTCGGAGTCGGTTGCGAAGGTAGTCGTGATCGTTGTCGAGGAAGCCCTTCTTTTGGATGAAGTAGATGAACATCAAGCGGTTGAGCATCAACGATGCGTACCACTGGGCGTCGGCGACGCCGGTAATGCCCTTGATGAACTTCAGGAAGGTCTCATGCTCGGTCTTGAACCTGTCGTAGAACCGCTTGGTGACGCGGTCCATGTCGAATGCTTGCCGGGCGCGTCGGGTGACGTCCACCAGCGTCAGCCGTTCCTCCTCAGCAAGGTCTACCGCAAGATACTGGAGCTTCTGCGCCAATAACTCGCCGGTGTGCCCCTTGAAGAAGTCGTACTCGCGGCGGGCCAGTGGCCGGCCGAGTTCACGGCGAACCCATTGCCACTTTTGGGCAGTCTTGCCGGTGTCGGTGTAAATGATGATGTGTTCGTGGGCGGACTTGGCGACCTGGCGTTCGATCTTGCCGCGGGTGGCGTGATCGGGCAGGTTTCCGTCGGCCAGCGCGGGGCACTCGAATATCTGGAAGCCGCGTTTTTCCGCGATGGGTTGCAACGCAAACGTCTTCCCATCAACGGCCACCGGCAACTTCACGGGGTGCTTGTCCCAACCAAGCTCCTGAATGAACAGGGCACGGAAGTCGAAGTTCTTCAGGCATTGCCGAATGCGGGCTGGATCG
>JANLUE010000749.1:0-4916 GCA_031363325.1 Gemmataceae bacterium | reverse complement strand
CGAAGGACAAGCTCGAAAGCGTCAACCTCATCGGCAATCAACTCGTTGCGACGTACCTGAAGGACGCGCACACTCAGGTGAAGATTTTCAGCCCCGAGGGGGCGTTCCTGAAGGAGATTGAACTTCCGGGCATCGGCTCGGCCGGAGGGTTCGGCGGCAAGCGCACGGACACCGAGACGTTCTTCAGTTTCTCGTCGTACGCCACGCCGCCGAGCACGTTCCGCTACGACCTGCTGACGGGTAAATCTTCGCTGCTTCGCGCCTCGAAGGTGAAGTTCGACGCGGACAAGTACGAAGTGCGCCAGGTCTTCTATGAGAGCACCGGCGGGGCCAAGGTGCCGATGTTCATCACGATGAAAAAAGGCACGGCGCTCGACGGCACGAACCCGACCCTCCTCTACGGTTATGGCGGCTTCAACATTTCACTGACGCCCGGGTTCTCCGTGAGTGTGGCTTCGTGGCTCGACATGGGGGGCATTTACGCGGTCGCGAACTTGCGGGGCGGTGGCGAATACGGCAAGTCGTGGCACAAGGCCGGTACGAAGCTGACCAAGCAGAATGTCTTCGACGACTTCATCAAGGCGGCCGAGTACCTGATCAAGGAAAAGTACACGTCGGCCGAGAAGCTCGGCATCAAGGGCGGGTCGAACGGCGGGCTCCTGATCGGTGCCGCGATGACGCAACGGCCCGACCTGTTCGGCGCGTGCTTGCCGCATGTGGGCGTGATGGACATGCTGCGCTTCCACAAGTTCACGGCCGGCCGATTCTGGGTCGACGATTACGGCTCGGCCGACAACCCGGCCGAGTTCAAGGCGCTGCACGCCTACTCGCCGTACCACAACCTGAAGCCCGGCACGAAGTACCCCCCGACCCTGGTCATCACGGCCGATACGGACGATCGCGTGGTTCCGGGCCACAGCTTCAAGTTCGCCGCCCAGTTGCAGTACAGCCAAGCCGGCGACAACCCGGTGCTCGCTCGCATCGAGACGCGTGCCGGTCACGGGGCGGGCAAGCCGACGGCCAAGGTGATCGAAGAACTCGCGGACGAATACGCGTTCCTGGTGAAGAACTTGAAGGTGAAAGTGAAGTAGCCCGGGGGGATCACCATCGGACAGAACTCGCGTTCTGTCCGATGGGCGAGCTTCACGCAACCTCGCCGGAAATCTGTTCCGCAAGATAACGTTCGATGCCGACCGCGCCAATGATGTGGAGTTGCGCTTCGAGCCAGTCGACGTGCTCTTCCGAATCGGTCAGAATCCCCGCCATCAACTCGCGCGAGCCGTTGTCCTTCACTTGCGTGGCGAGCGTCATCGCTTCGTTGTAGGCCTTCACGCCGCTGGTCTCGAGTGCGAGGTCGAATTCGAATTGTTCCTTGACGTCGGTCCCGACCCGGATCACGTCGTACCGGGCGATCTCCGGCACGCCTTCGAGGAACAGGATGCGGTCGATCAGTTTCTCGGCGTGCTTCATCTCGCCGATCGACTCGACGAAGTGCTTCTTGGCGAGCTTCTCGAAGCCCCAGTTCTTGCACATCTTCGATTGGACGAAGTACTGGTTGATGGCCGTCAGCTCGATGGTGAGCGCCCGGTTCAGGGCGTCGATGACGTGTGCGTTACCTTGCATGAAGCTCTCGGTGTGTGGGCTTTCGATATTGTCGGTCGGCTCGGTCAGAACGACCACGTACTGATGGCCGCGTCCCAACTCTGCGGGACGCCTAGAACCAACAGAAGGCACCAAACCAATTTGCAGGCGACGTGCAACAGCTGATCGATGTGGATATTCGTCCAGTCCTCGCACTTCGCGAAGTCGATGATCCAGTGGACGATCGTCTCAAGTAGCCCGAGCGTGAGCGAGTGCGTGATGAGGTAGACGGCCCCGCCGTGGATGAGCGCGTGGGCCGAGAGCCAGTAATACCAGGGCACGGAGCGCTGGAGGTCGGACGGGCTACGCCGACACTTCTCGGTGGCCATCGGCCCGGCCTGAAGCGGAAAGTCCGCGATGGCGTGGCCGACCAGGAGCGCGAAAAACACGGCGAGCCCCACAGAAGCGAGTTGCGCCGTTATAAGCCACGAACCGGGCGAACGACAATCGGAATCTTGGAAGTGCGAGCCCGCGAGTGCTAAGATCACGGTTCGCGCCCCTTTTCGCGAGCTTCGTCGATGCCGCGCCGGCTGCGTGCCATCATCGCCCTCGCCCTCGCAATTCTTGCGAACCCGTGTCCTGCCGAGCCCCCGACCGAGTGGCCGTACGATGTCCTCCGCCTGAAGAACGGAGCCACGGTCCGCGGGCTCGTACTTGAGGAGCCGACGGGTGGCGTGCGGTTCCGAATCGTGCGGCGCGCGACGGGTCGGCCAACCGTCTGGTTCAACACGTTTTTCTCGACACCCGAAGTCGTCGGCCTCGACAAACTTTCCGACGCCGACCGGGCGACGCTCAAAGCCAAGCTTGAAGAGATCGACCCGTCCCCGCAGGCCGAGGCCAGGCGACTCGAACGCGTGGACCTGAAGCCGATCGAATGGCTCGCCAAAGGCAAAGGGCTGCGCTACGAGTCCGACTACTTCACGCTGGAATCGAACGCGCCCGCGGAGATCGTGCGTCGCGCCGCCTATCGGCTCGAGAACGTCTATGCGGCCTTCGCCCGCTTTCAGCCGCCGCGACATCGCGGTGGTTCGCCGACGATGATCCACGTTCACGGCACGCTCGAGGGCTACCAGAAGGCGGTCCCGGACGGCATCGCCCTGAAGAACCCGGCCTTCTACGACCCGACGGCCAACCGCATCGTGAGCGGCACCGACCTGCAGAAACTCGGCGACGAGCTGGCCCAGTTCCGGACGGATGCCAAACGATTGCTCGACGAACTGGCCGAACAGGAAGCGACACTGGTCAAGCTTTATGGCAAGAAGCCGGACGAGCTCGCCCGGCACGTGAAGCCGATCAAAGATCGACGAGCCACAATCGAGGCGATCGCCAAGCAAAACGATGCGACGTTTGAGCGGGCGACGCGGCAAGCGTTTCAGACGCTCTATCACGAAGCGTTTCACGCCTATATCGGGTGCTTCGTTTTTCCGGCGGGCGGCACCGGGCCCGGTTCGTTGCCGCGCTGGTTGAACGAGGGCCTCGCGCAAATCTTCGAGACGGCCGTCTTCGAGGCCGGCGAGTTGCGGATCGGCCACGCCGACCGGGCTCGACTCGAAAAAGCTCAGGAAATCCTGGCGAAAAGCGACTTCCCACCCGTGACGGAAATCTTGACGGCCGGCCCACGCGTGTTTGTGATCGCCCACGATGCCGAGCGGCCGGCCGTCGACCGGGCCTATGCCGCGACGTGGGTCCTCGCCGCCTATCTCTCGTTCGATCGCCAGCTCCTCGGCAGCGCCGCCCTGGACGAGTTCGTTCGCTCGACGAACGCCAAGGCCGACCCGGTGAAGTCGTTCGAGGCCCTGGTTGGCCAACCCATCGCGGAGTTCGAGAAGTGGTTTCACGATTGGCTCACCAAGTTGAAGCCAAACGGCTCGCTGACGGAATTGCGGTAGCGGCGAGCACGCCGTTACATTCGACACGACTCTCCCAACGTGATTTCGGGCGTGCCGACCGCGCGGGTTGCGCCGCCTGGGGGCGTTCGGATGGGGCGGTCGTTTTTCTCAATTCGTGTTGCGACGCCATTGCCGCCAAGTAAGATTGGGCGTGTGACGGCGAGTTTTCCGGTCGCGGTGAGATTCAGGACCGGGCAAAATCGACACGCTTTTGCCCAGCCAACACGGACGTTTTCCGCACCGGGTTGACGGTCCAATCTCCGCGCCCCCGTCCCACACCACGACTCGCGTCCGACGGCGGATTTCGTCCGCCCAAGTGTCCGCGAACCCGAAACGTTTCCGCGACCAACTGGCCGCGGCCAACGTCTTGCGCTCCGGCAGGAAGCCGATGCGACTGGCTTCGATTGATTGACCTCACCGGGATACGGCGACCATGGTTACTTCTCCGTTCACGCGAAAATTTCTGATCCTGCTCGCGTTCGTCGTGTGCATCTTCTACCTCGCGTATCGGGTGCTCTACACCTTCAACGACAGCGGGCCGTACGCCATGACGGTGTCGATCCTGCTCTACGTCGCCGAGTGCTGGGGCATCTTCAATCTGTTCTTGTTCTTCCTGCAAGTATGGGACGTGAGCGAACCCCCGGTCCAGCCGGTCCTCGAAGGCCGTTCGGTCGACGTGTTCGTCCCGACCTTCAACGAAGATACGGCTTTGCTTCGCGCCACGCTCGAAGCGTGCGTGCGCATGGATTACCCGCACAAGACCTACGTGCTCGACGATGGCCGTCGGCCGGAGGTCGAGGCGCTCGCCCGCGAGTTGGGCATCAACTACATCTCGCGCGACGACAACCGGCACTTCAAGGCCGGCAACCTGAACAACGCCTTCGAACGAACCGACGGTGAGTTCGTCGTCGTCCTCGACGCCGACCACGTGCCCGAACCGCACTTCATCACCCGGCTGATCGGCTACTTCCGCGACGATCGCCTGGGCTACGTGCAGACGCCGCACGCCTTTTACAACTTCGATTCCTTCCAGGCCCGGCTCGATCACTCGAACCGCAAGTACTGGGAGGAAGGGCACTTGTTCTACTACGTGATTCAACCGGGCCGCAACCACTGGGGTTGCCCGATCTTCGCCGGCTCGGCCGCGATGTTCCGTCGAGCCGCCATCCGCGACGTCGGCCTGATCGCGACCGAAACGATCACCGAAGACTTGCACACCGGCCTGCGCATGAACGCCAAGGGCTGGCGTTCGCTGGCGATCACCGAACGACTCGTCGCCGGCCAGGCCGCGCCGGACATCACGACCTTCCACTCGCAACGACTCCGCTGGGGCACGGGCAACCTGTCCGTCCTGAAGTACGACAACCCGCTGACGATTCGCGGCCT
>JANLUE010000741.1:0-2698 GCA_031363325.1 Gemmataceae bacterium | reverse complement strand
CGGCCGCGACCATCGTCTCGCCTTCGGCCGCGTTCATCGCCAGGGGCTTTTCGCAGAGGATCATCTTGCCGTTCTTGGCGGCCTCGATCGCGATCTCGGCGTGCAGGTTGTTCGGCACGCAGATATCCACCGCGTCGATGTCTTTGCGGGCGACCAGCTTTCGCCAGTCGGTCTCGATCGATTCGTACCCCCACTGGGCGGCGAACGCCTTGGCCTTCGCCTCGTCGCGGGCGCAGATCGCTTTCAGGACGGGCCGACGCTTCGGGTCGAAGAAGTGATTGACCTGGACGTAGGCGTTCGAGTGGGCTCGGCCCATGAAGCCGTAGCCGATCATGCCGATGTTCAGTGGTTGCGACATGGAGAGTTCCTTGGGAGTGGCATCAAAGCGTCTTGAGGTATTCGATCAGTTGCCGTCGCTCGTCGTCGGTCAGGTCCGAACCGTATTCGTGCCCGGCGTTGGAGTTCCCAGGGTCGGCCGTCCGAAAGCGAAACCGACCCGGTTGGGGCTCGGTCGTGAACCCCACGTCCTTCGGGTCGAACTCGCGCGAGCCAACGAAGTACTCGGTCGGTCGATCGCGGGCCGGGCGTAGTAGTTGATAGAGATTCGGGACCGACCCGTTGTGCAGGTAGGGAGCGGTCGCCCAAATTCCGTTGAGCGGTCGAGCCTTGTAGACCAAAAGCCCGCCGGGGTCGGCACTGCCGCCGCGGTGTATCTCGCGAAAGCTGGCTTCGGTGTATTGTTTCCACGGCGAGTTCAAAACTACTCCCAGAATCGTGTGGACGACCAGGGCGTCGGCCGGGGCGTCCGGCCCGAATCGATCGCCACTCACGAAGTACTCGCGACGGCCTTCGAGGCGTCCGGCCCGAATTCGTCGCGTCGCGAAGTTCGTGGCCATGCGCGGGTCGGTCCCGACCGTTCGGATCGGCGTCTTGACGGCCCGAACGGTCCGGGCCGGGTCCGAACGATTGATCGGCGCGTGACAGCTTGCGCATCGAGCTTCGTAGATGATCCGGCCCGCTTCGGCTTGAGCCCGATCGATTTCGGGAAAGTTGGCCGGCCACCGCGGCGATTGCAGCCGGCGAACCAAATCTTCGAGCACGAGCAGGTCCGGGATCCGAACCGACGAACGGTATCCGGTGAAAACGGTGGCCGAGTTCGGTTGCGAGACTCGAATCTCGCCGAACACGCCGAGTACTTCGCCAACGTTTCGGGCCAACCCGCCCAGGCGTTCGCTGCCGAAGACATTGTTCCGAGCGATGCCATTCCATTGCACGAAGTCGTGATGCGGCGTGTCCCAAAGGAACGGATAGGAGACGGGCGCGTCGGGTGGGCGTAACGTCCCCGGATCGACGCCACCAAAGCTCGCGACGGCCACCTGATTGACGATGTGGCCGAAGGCATCGAGCCGGCCGGGCCCATACGGGTGTGGCGTGGCATTGCGGGCCGAGAACTGCGATCGGTCGCGGACCGCATTGGCGAGTTGGCCTCGCAAAGCGGCCCGATCGGTCGAGCGGAGACGATCCGCGAATCGATGGAACCGTGGCGGTTCGGCGAGCGTTCGCGTCAACGCGGCCTCGAGCCGGGCATGGAACTCCTGAAAGTCTCCGAGCGTCGGCCCGCCATCGATTCGCGTCGCGACCCGACCATAATGGATTTCCGTCGTGTGGCAGGCCGCGCAGGTCAGGCCGAGCCAGTCCGCACGGTCCGGGTCCGGATCGCGGACGAAGCCAACCGGTAGGCCGTCGGGATTGCTCGCGCAGGGCGACTGCGGCAAGTAGCCCAGTCGGGCGACGTGTTCGTTGGAACGGAACAGATCTTCCGAGTCCGGCTGTTCGAGCGCGAGAAACCAGTCGAAGGGGATGAGCCGGGAACCCTGTGGCCGCGTGTAGAAATCGATGCTGTCCGCGGGCGACCAACCTTGATCGAGGTATTCGATTCGATCGATGTTCGGCCCCATCGCCAGGCCGTTTCGGGTCGCGTCGCCGTACCCAGATCGATCGCCCGTGTTCGTCGGTTCGGTTCCGGCCCGATACCACCAGAGGGCTCCCCCGAGGATCGCGAGCCCGATTCCCGCCACGGCAATTCGACGTCTTCTCCCCACGCGACGCTCCCCGTACCGACTGGCCCACCTCCAGTCGCTCGATTTTACTCGTCCACGACCACTTCGCCGCCAGCGCGCGTGATCATCTCTTTCGCCATGCGGGGCACCTTGCGGTAGAACCGCACCGAACCGTCGCCGTAGAGAACGTGGAACCCACCGTTGAAGAGCTTGCTCAGCGCCGGCAGGTCCTTCTTCGGATCGAACTCCAGATCGTCCGGCTTCGTCCAGGGCGAACTCTCGCCGGCCTCGACGACCATCCACGTGTTCGACAAGCCGTCCGTGATCTGCGCAAACGTCGAGGCCTGGATCGGGTCGAACATCGCCCCGTTGCCGACGAACGTCTTGTAGAACGTATGGCCCGGCTTCGCGGGCGCGTTCGGGATCGCATACACCTGCGGCATTTTCTCGACCAGTTTTTTGTTGTGTTCGCTATCCCAGGGTTCGTCGAGGTGGAACTCCTTGTACAGATTGTCCTGTTCGATGAAGGGAAGGATCATGACCCGCCAGCTCAACATCGCCTTGCCTTTTTTGTCGACGATCGCGGCGGGCGGCAATCCACCAAACGTGTCGTGGTAATTGTGCAGGGCCAGGCCGAT
>JANLUE010000729.1:0-2879 GCA_031363325.1 Gemmataceae bacterium | reverse complement strand
CTGCCGGGTCCTTGAACCCTGAGAGAATACTGTCTCTGACAAGCGTCAAGCGAACCCTTGGGTAAGGACCCGGCCGCTAACGCAGCCGGTTCGCCGTTGCGGCGCGGGGCGAGGTGTTGAGTTCTCAGTTTATGCGTCTTTGGCGAGGGCGAGGCAATCATGCCGTGGCGGGTGGGACTGGACGAAGCGGGCTACGGGCCGAACCTCGGACCATTGGTTCAGGCCGCGACGGCCTGCCATGTGCCGGCCGACGCCCCACCATGTCTGTGGACGCACCTCGCGACGGCCGTCCGCAAGAGGATTCACGAGGACGACGACCGCGTCCTGATCGACGACTCGAAGAAAGTGAACGACGGCAAACATGGCCTTGCTCGTCTCGAACGAGGCGTGTTGTCGATCTTCACCGGTCCCGCGACGCTCGGCGAGTTCGTCGACGAATATGGCATCGGATCGGCATTCGTCGATCTGAAGGGTGAAGCGTGGTTCGATCCGGATCATGCGCTGCCGGTCGCGAATGAACCGGAGTCGCTCGAGGCCGACACGGATTTGCTTGGCGACGCGTGCGAATCGGGCGACGTGATGTTTGCCCCGGTTCGAACCGTGATTGTGCCCGCGCCACGGTTCAACCAATTGCTGGCCGACTGGAAGTTGAAGTCCGGCGTCTTGGCGACCGGTGTGATCTCACTCTTGCGCTGGGTGCTCGAACTCCCCGGCGACGAGCCGGTTCACGTCGCGATCGACAAGCTCGGGGGTCGACATTTCTACGCCCCCCTCATTCACGAAGCGTTCCCGGACGGCTGGGCCCGCGTCGTATGCGAGGGGCCGGCCCGATGCGAATACGTCGTCTATGGCCTCGCGCGTGAAGTGCATCTGCGCTTCGAGCCGAAGGCGGACGGGGAACACTTCAACGTGGCCCTGGCATCAATGGTCGCGAAGTATCTGCGAGAGGTGTGCATGATGCAGTTCAACAACTACTGGACCGAGCGCGTGCCAGGCTTGAAGCCAACGGCCGGTTATCCGATGGACGCCGGCCGCTTCTTCCAAGCGATTCGACCGTTGCTCGAAAGCGACGGGACGGCCGAATCGGATGTCTGGCGGGCGAAGTGAAGGTTTTCTCTGGGCGCGGCCCAGCGCGGCGAGACGGATCAGCTCGCTGCCGTAACGTGTTCCGATTCTGCAGCCTGGGGAACTTTTGCGACCTAGACTAGCGTCTAACCGCCAGAGCCCGCACGTCGATCCGCCGAGACGAACTCCATGACGACTGTCGTTCGCGCCGCTTGCCCAGGCTGCCAGAGTCGGCTGACGATCCCGGCCGACTGGGCGGATCGCGCCGTGCGCTGCAAGCATTGCGGGCACGCGATGCAAGTGCTTCGCAGGGGAGCAATGCCGGCCGGTGTTGGGGCGGCCCCGACCTGGGAACCGCTCGCGGCGGAACTCCCGGACTTCACGCCCCCAATGCCCGCCCCGGCCGGGCCGGTCAAGAACTACGTGTCGGCCTACGACGATACACGCGACAAGTACACGGGACGCGGGAGCTACAAGGGTCCGAAAAGTCGCGGTTGGGTGAAGTTTGTCGTGCTCGGAATTGTGATGGTCGGGCTCGGGGGCGGGGCCGGCTTGCTCGCCAAGTATCGGCCCGAACTCTTCAAAAGCCCGTCGACCGGCCCGGTTGTCGAGAACCAGAACGGTCCTTTCATTCAAACGCCGGGCGAACCGAGTCAGGCGACGGCCAACTTCCCCCGGCGAATCCTGACAGTGAGCGTCAACAGCTATCTCTACGCGAACCCGATCCACAATGGCACGACGGGGATTCAGAAACTCGCCGAACGTTGGCGGGTGGCCCGCGACCAAATCTATTATTTGACGGACGCTCCGGTCGTTGACCGCAAACCCACGGACGTGAAGGCGGACTCGAAAAAGGACGGCAAGAAAGACGCCAATATCGAAGCGCCCAAGGCCGCGAAGTCTCTGCCGCTCAAGCCGGTCATTGAGGGTGCGATCACGCGCTTCATCGAATCGTCGCGAACCCAGGACCGCATCGTGTTTCTGTTTTGCGGGCACGCGATCGAGAAGAAGGGCGAAATCTATCTCGTGCCGCTCGAAGGGGACCTCGAGGAAATCGAAACACTGATCCCACTGAAATGGGTCTACGAACAGTTCGCGGCCTGCCGAGCTCAGGAAAAGGTCGTGATGTTCGACGTGTGCCGATTCGACCCGGTCCGCGGCAGCGAACGACCCCACGCCGGCCCAATGACCGAGGCCCTCGAGGCGGGCCTGCACAATTCACCGGATGGAGTCACGGTGTTGACGAGTTGCTCGAAGGGCGAACAGGCGCTCGAACTGGATACGCTGGCGGCCGAGGTCAATCAGATTGTTCCTGGTCGGAAAATAAATTCGTTTGTGATCCACGGCAGTTTTTTCCTCGGCGCGCTACCCTCGGCCCTCGAACCAGATCCCCGTCATGTGACCAAGCTTCCCGCACCCGACGATGTGATTCCGATCGAGCCGGTGGTCGGTTGGATGAATGAAAAACTCACGCAAGTTGTGTTCAACAAGTACGGCAAGGAACGAACGCAGACCGTGAAGCTGACGTTGAAGCGAAATGGTCAAGCAATCGCGTTCAACGGCAACGAGGCCCCGCCGGCCCGGTTCGAGTACCCGCTCCCACCGCCGAGCGCCGATCCGGCGGCCGTCATGAAAATTGTCCGCGAAATCCAACTGCCACCGGTCAAGTCCTTCCGGGCGGATGCCGAACCGACGTCGATCTCCGACGTCCTGCCGTTCTCGGCCGAGTCGTTGAAGCCCTATCTCGATGGTGCGACCACGGGCAACGCTGAAACCGACAAGTTCCGCGACGCGGTCTTGAAGGCCGTCCAGGC
>JANLUE010000723.1:0-3093 GCA_031363325.1 Gemmataceae bacterium | reverse complement strand
GGCCAGGAGTTGATCGATCGAATGCTCCAGACGTGGATGACGACCGACTTTGAAGGCGGCCGGCATCTTCGTCGTGTCGAGAAGATCGCCAAGTACGAGGCGGACCATCATTGATGCGAAGGGAGAGGATCGACCGTTGTGACCCTCCCTCTCACGCAATTTTCGCAATCAATACGTGGCTGCCGCGACGCGCGGCGAGTCCATCGTGCGACCGGCGGCGCTCGAGTAAAGGCTCATGCCGCCCGCGATGATCAGGAAGAACGTGAACACGAGACTCTTGGCCGCGAACAGGGCGGGCACGAGCGAACAGCCGATGAGGATCGCTCCGCAGAGTTTTTCGCGACCGGTGAGTTTGAGGTTCACACCGGCCGTCGGGACGGCGACCAGGGCGGCGAGAATCAACAAGTAGCCGGCCCGCGTGTACGAATTCACCTGGGCAACGGCTTCCGGCGCGATCCCGAGTTCGGTCACGAGCTTCAATTCCTCCTTGTACTTGGAAGCGTCCGAGATCCACTTGGCCCCGAGGCCGCCGCCGAACAGCGCGCCCATGATGGCCAGCCCAAGAATGATCGCCTTCTTCATTGCCGTCTCCCGTTTGGTTGGTGAATTCGAGCTGGCCGTCTCAGCCAGTCAACGCCAACACCTTCCGCCCGGAAGTGAATATCTGACACCGAATCCAAGGAATCTTTGCCCGTCACGTTGGACCGAGTCGCAATCAGCATCCAGGCGGCCCGTCAGGTGGACCGCGTGCTCGGGCTCGGCTCGCCGACGGCCGGGCTTGGCGAATTGCAAGGAAACGCCGACAACCCGGCTCGGACACTGGCTGCCGACTCGACGACCCGGCACGACGTGGCGTCGCTCCGATCGAGCGAACCACGCCGCCGCCGGAATTTGACTTCCGTGGATCGGGCGTGCCGATGCCACGCGAAATTGAAATTGCCCATTAGCCGCGCGGCGCAAGTTGGACGGAGCCGAGCGCGTCCGCAGAGATTCTCGATCCCGAAATTCTAACCACAGAGTCACAGAGATCACAGAGAAGTCGCCCGCTGTTTGCGCTCGATTCAAGTGCTCAATTTCAATTGTTCAATTGGCCAGCCGAACGTGCGAAATGACCTTGATCATTGACTCTCTGTGATCTCTGTGACTCTGTGGTTAGGGATCGGACTTCTTCGATGGTCGGGTCAAGCGAAGTCCGGTGAACTTTTCCGAAAAGCCCATCGACTTCGTCTGCACGAGCTTGGCCGACTTGGCGGCCGCGACGACATCTTCGTGGGCGAAGTCCTTTCGTCCCTTGGGCCAGAGCACCCAGACCGCTCCGCGCTCGCCGAGGCTCGACTCGATCGCTTCGAGGCGGGCGAGATCGGCCGGCTCCTCGGCGAACAACAGAACGAGGCGCACGGCTTCGGACAGTCGACGAGCGGTGGTCGCGCCGGCGGCTTCGAGTTCCGGGAGCACGTCCGATTCGGCCGGCCCAAGCACGCAGACCTTGAGGCCCGGTTCGATGCCAAGCTTCTGCACGCGCGACTTGGGGTTCCGGATTCGGGCGACCCAGGCTTCGGCGTCGTCGCCGAGTTCAATCGCGAACGATTCGCCTTTCAAAAGAAAGGTTAGCGAGCCACGACGGGCGGCCAGGTCGACCATCGCAGCGTGGGGGACTGTTCGCTTGATCTCGCCGCGACAAATCAGTTCTTTGGTTTCGAGGAGTACCTGACAGCGGCCGACGGCTTGGCCGACCCGGACGACCGCTTCACGCTCCCAACCCATGTGTCCGCCTCCGAAAATGACTTCTCTTCTCGTCGAAACGTGCTGGCCACGAAGCAGGATTACGTGCTATCCTATAAGTGAGAGGGTCCGTTCTCGGCCGTCCGAAGCTCATATCCCATCGGGCGGCGTGGACAACAAGCAAACCTTCTCGGCGGTGTTTTGTTGCCTCATCTTTCGTTCCGTTCTGGTCCGCATGGAGTTTCGATTCATGGTTCTCTCCAACCGTCGGCGTGCGTTCACGCTGATCGAGCTATTGGTCGTAATCGCGATCATCGCGATCTTGATCGGCCTGCTCCTCCCGGCCGTCCAAAAGATCCGCGAAGCCGCCAACCGGATTTCGTGCGCCAACAATCTGAAGCAATTCGGATTGGCCGTCCACAATCATCACGACACCCTCAACCTGCTCCCGACCGCCGGCGAGCACTGGAGCTACTCGCCGGACTATACGGCGGTTGGCACGCCCCGGACCGGGACCGACCAACGGGCCGGCTGGGGGTTCCAGATTCTGCCGTTCATCGAGCAAGACAACGCGTGGCGCAGCACGGGTGCGCCGAACATTGACGAGGCCCAACGGGCCGCTCGGGCGGTGAAGATCAAGAATTTCTTCTGCCCCTCGCGCCGCAAGCCGGAAGCCTTCACGACCGACTCGTGGTACGCACCGTACGGCCGGTCCACGTTCGCGCAGACGGATTACGCGTGTAACGGCGGCCGCGAATGGAGCGATCCACTCGCTCCGTTTCGACTCTCGTCGGCTGGCGTGATCACGTTGTCGCACGTTACGGACGGACTGTCGAACACGATCTTCATCGGCGACAAGCGCTTGAACATCAAAAATCTGGGTGACTTCCAGGGCGACGATAACGAAGGCTACACCTCGGGCATGGACCACGATACGGTCCGGTGGTGTGGCAACCCGACCACGACCGTGACCGGGCTGCCGATGTCCGGCGGGCCGATCGGCGGCACGGTCGCTCCGGACCCACTCATTGGCGATGGGCAGCAGCGCTTCGGTTCGTCGCACGCCGGCGGTGCCCAGTTCATGTTCGGCGACGGAACCGTGCGAATGATCACCTACAACATCAATCCGGATGTTTTCGTCGCACTGTGCCTGTCGCGCGATGGCACGACGTTGCATGCGGCCGGCAACTAGTCGATGCGAATCGAGGTAGCGGGTTGGGGCGGCATGTGCCGCCCCTTTGCATTTCCACTCTCCGTCGAGGTTCCGCGATGATTCGATTTGCACGGCCGGCGCTGGCCGGCCTCGCCTTCGCACTGATGGTCGCCGTCTCGGGCTGTTCGCCCTCCGAAACGCTTGTCACGCCCAAGGGG
>JANLUE010000715.1:0-5813 GCA_031363325.1 Gemmataceae bacterium | reverse complement strand
TCGCGCTCGGCGGCGAGCGCCTGTGGCGAATCAAGTTGTTCCGCATCGCGGACGACGTGCATTTGCTCTGGCTCAACATGCACCACGCCATCACCGATGGCTGGTCAGTCGGGGTCTTGTTCAAGGAATGGGAAGAACACTACGGCGCGGCGATTCACGATCAGATCGCAATTCCGAGGCCGCTCGAAATTCAGTACGGCGACTTCGCCAC
Source organism: Gemmataceae bacterium (assembly GCA_031363325.1). Taxonomy (GTDB): domain Bacteria; phylum Planctomycetota; class Planctomycetia; order Gemmatales; family Gemmataceae; genus SIAJ01. Next base: position 5,602 of record JANLUE010000715.1, on the reverse strand, counting down.
CTGGGAGCTGGCCCGGCGAAGTTCGCCGGCCTATGCCGAGCAACTCGAGTTCTGGAAGCGCAAGCTCGCGCCGCCGATCCCGACCCTCGATTTGCCGTTCGCCAAGCCGAGACCCAAGTGGCAAAGCTTCAAAGGTTCGCTGGTGCGGTTCGAGTTGCCCGAACAAGCCGTGGCGGCGCTCGATCGCGTTGGCGATGAATTGAAGGCGACGCGGTTCATGGTGGGACTGGCGGCGTTTCAAGTCGTCCTGCGGCGAACGACGAACGCCGAGACGATTCATCTTGGGACTCCGATCGCCAACCGCTCGCGGCGCGAGTTGCGGCCGTTGCTTGGCTTGTTCGTCAATACAGTCGTGTTGCGAACGGACGTCTCGGGCAACCCGACGTTCCGCGAATTGGTCGAACGCGTTCGCCAGACGCGCCTCGAGATGATCGAGAACCCGGACGTTTCACTCGACGCGATCATCGAAGAACTGCGACCCCCGCGCGACCCGAGTCGACAGCCGTTGTTCCAGGCGGCGTTCTACTACCAGAACGTGGCGATGGTTCCGGATCGATTCGCGGGATTGCGTCTCGAGAGCGTGCCGGTCCACAACGGCACGGCGATGTTCGATTTGCGATTCGTGCTCGAAGATGGGCCGAACGGGGGCATGTGGGGCTGGGTCGAATATAACACCGATCTGTTCGACGCGCGGGACGTGTCGGACTTCGCCGAACATTTCAAGGCCGTCCTGGCGGGGGCGGTCGCCAACCCGGCGGAGCGAATCGGAACTCTCCCACTCTTGTCGCCGACGGAACTTCGGCGCATCGTGCAGGATTGGAACCAGACGGCCGGGGACTTCCCGTCGGCCGACCGGCTTTCCGACGCCTTCACGCGCCGGGCCGCCAGCGACCCGGGGGCGATCGCGCTGATCGCCAACGGTCGACGCACGACGTACGGCCAACTCAACGAACGAGCCAACCGCATCGCGAACTACATGCGTGGTCGCGGCGTGAAGTCGGGCGATCTCGTCGCGGTGTGTTTGAATCGTTCGCCGGACATGATCGCGGCCGTGCTGGCCGTCTCAAAGGCGGGCGCCGCCTACGTGCCCCTCGACCGCACCTACCCGCGCGATCGCCTCGCCTTCATGCTCGAAGACGCGGACGCAGCCTTCGTGCTCACGCAATCGGCGCTCCTCGAACGCTTGCCAGCGCCGACCGAACGGATCGTCGTTCTCGACCGAATCGTGGCCGGCCTCGAAGTCTGCTCGCCGGCCAATCCCGAGCCGCTAGGCACTTCGGAAGACGTGGCCTACGTCATTTACACGTCCGGCTCGACCGGCAAACCGAAAGGCGTGGTCGTTTCGCATCGGGCGGCCGTCAACACGCTCGACTGGGTCAACCGCACGTTCGGCGTTGGGCCGGGCGATCGCTTATTGTTCGTGACCTCGCTCAGCTTCGATCTTTCGGTGTACGACATTTTCGGCGTGCTCGGGGCGGGTGGTTCGCTTCGAATCGCCGACGAGCGTGAACTGAAAGACCCGGCAGGGCTCGCCGAACTTCTACGCTCCGATGGTATCACGATGTGGGACTCGGCCCCGGCCGCGCTCCAGCAACTCGTGCCGTTCTTCGACGGGCAACGGCCGTCGAATTCGCTTCGCCTCGTGATGTTGAGTGGCGACTGGATCCCCGTGCCGTTGCCCGATCAGGTGCGTGGCGTGTTCCCGAACGCCAAGGTCATGGCCCTCGGCGGCGCGACCGAGGCGGCCATTTGGTCGAACTGGTTCCCGGTCGCCACCGTCGATCCAACGTGGCCGAGCATTCCCTATGGCAAGCCGATTCGCAACGCCCGTTATCACGTGCTCGATGCGTTCTTGCAGCCGGTGCCGATCGGCACGCCCGGCGAGTTGCACATCGGCGGCGCGTGCCTGGCTAACGGTTATTTGAACCGCCCCGAACTGACGGCCGAGCGTTTCATCTCCGATCCGTTCGCTCCGGGCGACCGACTCTACAAGACTGGCGACTTGGCCCGCTATCGATCGGACGGGAACATCGAGTTCCTGGGACGTATCGACCATCAGGTCAAGATTCGCGGCTTCCGGGTCGAGCTCGGCGAAGTCGAATCGGCGCTCGCCAATCATCCGGCGATTCGCGAAGCGATCGTTAAGCCGTTCAAAGACGATTCCGGAAGCGTGTGCCTGGGGGCGTTCGTGGTGAAGCGAGCGGCCGTTGAGTCGGCCGACCTGGCGAATCACCTTCGGAAAGTCCTCCCCGAATACATGGTGCCGTCCGCGTTCGTGTTCCTCGATGCGTTGCCGGTGACGGCGAATGGCAAGGTCGATCGCGCCTCGTTGGCCGCACCGGTCGTCCCCGAAGCGACCGCCGAGTCCGGCTACACTCCCCCAGCGACCGATGCCGAACGGGCGCTGCAAGCGTTGTGGGAAGAGGCGCTGCACATCAAGCCGGTGAGCGTGACGGCCCGCTTCGAGGATCTGGGGGGTCATTCGCTGTTGGCCGCTCAACTGGTCTCGTGGATCGAGACGCGGCTCGGCCACAAGGTGCCGCTCGAAAGCCTGTTTACGGCCCCGACCGTCCGCGAACTCGCGACCGTGATTCAGCAGAAACTCGAACTCGGCGGCGGCACGGTCGTGCCGCTGAACGAGGATGGCGACCATCCGCCGTTGTTACTGATCGCCGGGGCCGGCGGGCACGTGTTCGCGTTCCACAAGTTCGCACGCCTACTCGGCACCGAGTTCCCGACCTATGGCATGAAGGCGATCGGCGTCGATGGCTCGGAGCCGCCACTCGATCGTGTCGAAGCGATCGCGGCGCGGTATCTGGATGAAATTCGCAAGGCCCGGCCACGTGGCCCCTACGTGTTGGCGGGCTACTCCGTCGGTGGGCTGATTGCTTACGAGGTCGCGTTGCAAATGCGGAAGCGCGGCATCGACGTGGCGAAGGTCGTGATGTTCGACACGTTCGCGCCCGGCTACCCCCGCCGCTTGCCGTGGCCGATTCGCATGGCGATCCACGCGGGCAATTTCCTCACCCGGCGCGGTTCAGCGAAGTGGGAATACGCGGCCGAACGTGGCCGCAACCTACATCGACGCGTGTTGAACATGGCGGGCCTCGGCCATCTCGACGGTCGGTTGCCCGACCCGGTGGGCGGCCTCTCCGGCCAAACGCTCAAGCGCGTCTGGGCCGCCCTCGAACGTGCGGCTCGCCGTTACTGGCCGAGCGCCGTCTACGATGGCCCCGTGGTCTTGATCAGCGCCGAGCGTCAGGTCGAATGGGCGGCCACGCGCCTCGACGACCCGCGCAAGGGCTGGGGCCGATGGTCGAAGCACCCCGTGCAAATCATCAATGTCCCCTCCGGCCACATGGACGTGTTCGCCGACGAACACCTGGACGTGCTCGTCGAATCGATGCGGGACGTGCTGCAATCGACGAAGCCCCGAATGCGCCGTGGCGACAGCCGTTCGTTCGTGGTGTTACGATAGCCCAGGATGAATTCGCAATAGAGTAACGCGAGACGCCAACTCGCGGAGCCACTTCCATGGCACGTGTCTGCTCATTGATGTGCGTGGTGATACTCGCCGCTCAAGCGCTAACCGCGCCCAAGCTCAAAGACACGTCGCCCAAGGAACCGCCGATCATCGGCGACTGGGTCCGCGTCGGTCATCTCCAGGCTGGTGCGATCGTTGCGCCGGACAATCAAACGCACCATCAAATCTTCAAGGCCGACGGCGTGTGGGAATATTACTACGGCGACCGCGCCGGTTCCACGCGGGCTCAATTCGATTCCGACTTTCGGAAGAACCCGTTCACCGTCGACATCCACACGAACCGCGACCAGTCCACCGGCTGGACCGGAATCTACAAGGTTGAGGGCGACAAACTGACGTTGTGCCTCGTGATCAAGGGAAACGACCGACCCAAGACGTTCGAGTCGTCGGCCGATCATCCGACCACGATCTGGGAATTCAAACGGGTCAGGTCCAAGGACGAGTAATGACCGTCGCATCGGTTGTGAACTTACTCGCCGAGCTTGAGAGGATAGTGCACGCCGTCTACGTTCAGCGCTTCAATGAACCGATTGTAGAATGAGCCGATGAACGTCACTCTCGACTATGGCCGAACCGGCCTCGCCGTGAACCTGCCCGACGAGCGCACGATCGGCCCGCTCTCGATTCGCGAGGCCGAACCGCTCGCCGACCCGGCACGGGCCCTTGAGGACTCGCTTCGCAATCCGATCGGCACGAAGCCGCTCGCCGAACTGGCCCGTGGCCGCAAGGACGCGTGCATCGTCATCTGCGATATCACCCGGCCGGTGCCGAACAAACTGATTCTTCCCCCGGTCCTGCGCACGCTCGAAGCGAGCGGCATCCCACGCGAACGCATCACCATCCTGAACGCGACCGGGCTCCATCGACCGAACGAGGGGGCCGAGCTGGTCGAAATGGTCGGCGAAGAGATCGCCGCCAACTATCGCATCGAGAATCATCACGGCAAGGCGACCGAAGAACACACGTACCTCGGCACGACGCCGAACGGCGTGCCGGCCTGGATCGACTCGCGGTACGTCAACGCCGACCTGAAGATTACGACCGGACTCATCGAACCGCATCTGATGGCCGGCTATTCCGGCGGCCGCAAAGTGATCTGCCCCGGCATCGCGGGACTCGAAACCGTCAAGGTGTGGCACGGCCCGCGCTTTCTCGAACACCCCCTGGCCGATTGCGGTATCGTCGCGGGCAACCCGGTTCACGAGGAGAACACGCGCATCGCTCAGATGGCGGGTTGCGATTTCATCGTGAACGTGTGCATCGATGGCAAGCGCCGCGTCACGTGGCTCGGGGCCGGCGACATGATCGCGGCCTGGGAGGCGGGCGTCGAATTCTGCGCCGCCACCGTTCGGGCCGGCGTGAAGGAACCCCTCGATGTCGTGGTGACGAGTTGTGCCGGCTACCCGCTCGACACCACCTGGTATCAGGCCGTGAAGGGCCTGACGGGGGCGTTGCCGATCGTCAAGAAGGGCGGAACGATCATCCTGGTCGCATCGCTGAGCGAAGGGCTCGGCAGCCCCGAGTTCCAGCGGATGCTCGAATCGTCCGACTACATCAAGCGATTCCTGCCGGGCGGCAAGCCGGGCCCGACGGCCGAGACGTGCGAAATGGACGAATGGCAACTCGTCATGTTGTCGAAGGTGCTTAGCCGCTGCAAAGTGAAAGTCGTCTCGGACGGACTTTCCGCCGAGACTTTGCGCAAATGTTTGGTCGAGCCGGTGTCGAGCGTCGAAGCGGCCGTGTCTGCGTCGCTCTCGGAGTACGGCCCGAAAGCGAAAGTCGCGGTGATCCCCAAGGGGCCGTACGTGCTGCCGTTCGTTGCGGGGTGACGGTTCGACCCGACGCGTGGTGGTCTCGTAGGACAGGTTCCAACCTCGAAACCCCGGCCTCGAAGCCATCGGCCGGGGCTAGCTGCGAGTCGCCGAAGCGGCTCTGAAAATGAAACCGCTCAACGCCAATTCGCTGGCTCGGGCTCGGGAAGCCGCTTCGGCGACTCGCAGCTAGTGTCTTGTCACACCTTAATAGTTGGGTTGGGATAGCGCCGTTTGACGTAAATGG
>JANLUE010000711.1:0-2170 GCA_031363325.1 Gemmataceae bacterium | reverse complement strand
GTTGATCTCGCCCGGCTTCGCCTGTTTAGATTCGAGTATGACGAGTTTGTTGTCACCGTGCTCGCGGATGCGTCGAACGACGTTTTGATAGAGCTCGTTCAGCCCGATCGCACGGTCGGCCGCGCGGGGCGGGATTTTCGGTTCGTTCAGCACATCGTAAGCGACGACGGTCGGGTTCGATTTGTATCGCAAGGCGATTTCAGTCCAGATTTGATAGAACGCTTCGCGCCGCCATTGGCCCTCGGCCCCGCGTCGAAAGAGCTTCTCTTCCTCCGCGACTTGTGCCTCGTTTCCCCAGGCGCTTTCGGGCATGCCGGGAGCGGTGTGGAGATTGAGCACCACTCGAATTCCCGCTTGGCGGAGCGCGGGCAGCGCGCGATCGAGTTGTTCGAGTTCCTTGCGCGCCCATTGCAGAAATCCCGCCTTGTTCGACTGGTCGATGCCGTTCGTGTCCTGGCAGCAAGCCGCCATTTGCCAGCGAATCGTCTTGACCCCGTGGCTACGAAACAGTTCGATGAGCTCCGGCGTCATCTCGCGGTGCGAGAAAAACTGCGTTCCAAAGCTCGCGGCTTCAACGGCACGGTCCTGAACGGCCGTGGTTGCGACCGGACCGAGCGGCGGCTTCGAGAGCATGGCAGAAGGCACGAGCCGTTCGGCCAGGGATTCGAGGCCGAGGCGGGCGTTCGCGGGACGGTGGCGAAGAGTGGAATTGAATCGGGACATGTAAACCTCGATGGTAAGGGGCGTCAACATCGAGATCACCTTCCGACCGATCGATGCGACATTCATTTCGAATTTGACCGCGAACGACAATTATCGATTCCCATGTCTCGCGGACGCTTCAAATGGTGATTGATTCGGTAAGGGCGGTTCGGGCGCATCACGTCCGGCCCCGCGTGTGGGCCTGTTGCCCGATCCGCCCCACTGAGGATCTCAACATGTTCCCATTCCTTCGGACGAGCCGGACGCGGCCCGCCCGGCCGCGACGCCTGGCGCTCGATGCGCTCGATCCGCGCGACGTGCCGGCCGTCATTCCGGTCTTCAATCCAACGAGCGGTGCTCTGACGATCCAGATCGACAACAGCTCGACGAGCGGTCAAGAGGTCGCGGTTCGCGCCAATACGAGCGGTCAACTCGTCGTCAACAACCGGGTGCTCCGCGACGCGCATGGCCGGCCCATCGCCGCGTCGAGTGTTCGAAGCATTCAGGTCAACGGCTCCGATCTGGCGAACCTGGTCGACCTGAGCCAGGTCGGTACTCGATCGTTCCACGGCCTCAACGGTCGAGTGTCAATCTCGGGCGGTAATGGCAGCGACACGCTGGTCGGCAGCCAGTTCAACGACCGCATCGAAGGCGGCGCGGGCAAGGACAAACTGTACGGCGAGGGCGGAAACGATCGGCTGTCCGGTGGAGCCGACGACGATGTCCTGATGGGAGGGCCCGACAACGATACCCTGATCGGGGGTTCGGGACGCGATAGCTTCATTGGCAACGGCGGACGCGATCGGGCCGTCGACTGGAATCGCAACATCGATGCGCCACTCAATTCGGTGGAAGAGTACTAAGCCCACGACCGCCCCGGTTTCGATCGGGGCGGTCGTTTCACAAGCGGATGACTGCCATGGATTCACCCGACGAATTTGAAAAGCTGTTGAACCGGCTCGACCGCAAAGACCAGGCCGCCTTCGACGAGGTCTACGAACGATGCATCGGCCAGGTCGTCGCCTGGGCGGCTCGACGCATCGGAGTCAGGTTGCGCAACAAGATCGACCCGGAGTCCGTCGCACTGTCGGCGATGAACTCGTTCTTCCAAGGATTCGAGGCCGGGGACTACGATTTTGAGCACTGGGGCGGAATCATGAAATTGCTGGCGACGATCACGCTCCGGAAGGCACTTAATCGAGTCCGGTCATTTCGAACGGCTCGTCGTTCGACCGATCGGGAAATTGGCGGCGTCGATTGGGCCACGCTCCAGTCCCGGTTGGACCCCGCCGCCGAAGTCGCCGCACGCGATTTCCTCGACCCCGTGTTCGATCAATTCAACGAGCGAGATCGAGGCATCATCGACCTTCGCCTGCATGGCCATTCGGCATCCGATGTCGCTGGCGAATTCGAAGTGACGAGCCGGACCGTTGCTCGCGTGTTCTCCGCCTTTCTCGAGCGACTCCGG
>JANLUE010000708.1:0-2875 GCA_031363325.1 Gemmataceae bacterium | reverse complement strand
CTGGGCTTCGTCGCAAAAATTCAATTGATCATTCAGGCGCGAATATGTGATGGGACCCATATCGGTCACCGATTGATGGAGTCGCTGCGACCCCACCGGGGTCGTGGGGTTGATGGGGTCGCGTACCGGGGGTATCGCTGCGCTCGACCCCCGGCTAATGGCTGAAACGCCTCCGGCGTAAAAACCGGTCCGACCGGGCTCGCGTGCTGAGGTCGGTGCGGCGGCCAGAATCTGGCCGGTACACCGACCCGAAGGGCGGCCTAAGTTTACCCACTTCTTTTGGTCGGCGAGCTGCGCTGGTTTGGTTCAGACTCAATCAGCTTGAAGCGGTTGCATCCGGAACCTTGTCAGGTGCGGTTTCAGGATTCGGGAAATGTCGTGCGAAGAGCGGCGCGAGTCGATCCGCGATTTCGTCGGCAAACGCCTGGAAGCTCGGACAGTGTTCGACGAGCGAGGTCAAATCAATCAATTCGGCGATTTTCGATTTCTCAATCGCCGACAGATCCTTCTTGGCCGCACCAGCCAGTTGAGCGAGATGCCGTTTGTAGTGTGGGCCCGGCGCCTTTCCAGTTCGAAACTCTTCCGGCCGCTCCGGAACCGTCGGGCGTTCATTCAATCTCAATCCGCGCTTGATTGCCGTCCCGTCGGCCGAAAGCCACGCCTCAAGACAGGGTACCGCGAGGCCAATCACGGTCGGAAAACTCGATCGTTCCGTGTCGCGGCCCGCTTCCATTTCCATTCGCTTGGACTTGGGTGAATGTCCTTCCGAGTCGTGCACGATCGCGATGCCATCGTGTCCGAAATCGGACGCGGCCCGCCTGGCGAGTTTCACGCGTTGAGTGAGTGATCGTTTGCGTTGAAAGTCCAGCAGGCTTCGCGGAACCACGCGAAGCTCGTCCGTGTCCGCCTCCAGGCCACAGGCTCGACGCAGCAGAATGACCAGCACACCATTTCTTGGCGGTTGCGGCTCGTCGGTTCGCGTCGCGATTTCGGACCGGCCATCGCCATAAACTTCAAAAACTCGCGGCCGCGAGTGGCTCGGCTTGGCCTGGTCTGTATTCGGATTCGGATTGGGCGTCACCGAAGATCTCCTGTTCGGAATAGTTGTACCACAGTTCACCGAGGTAGAAGACATCCTCGCCCAGGAGTTTGTCGACGTTCTTGGCCTCGCGTAGCGGCCGAGCGCGGGCGCTGCCATCGGGTTGCCGAGACATGAACGTGACTTCCTCCGGCGTGAATGCGCTCAGCATGTAAGGTGAATGTGTCGTCATGACGACTTGCGGAGCGTTCGGAGTTTCAGCCACGTATTGCTTGATCATCCGAACGACCTCGTCGAGCCGTTTCGGGTAGATGCCGTTTTCGGGCTCCTCGATCAGGATCATCCGCGGCGGACGAGGTGCCCGGGCAAGGGCCAGGAAGCCGAGAAGAAGGATCAAGCCATCGGAAGCCTGTTGGAGACGGATCGTACCCAACGTTGTTTCGAGCCAAACTTCACTTGAAGACAAATATTGATTGTATTGAAAGACATCTTGTTCTTGTCCGACTGCGACACGATCGAATCCGGATGCGGTTTTCGTATACAATCTCTTTACATTGTTGAAGTATTGTTTGAGTTCGCCCTCAAGAAGTTCGAATTGCCGAAAATCGTACTTGACAATGTCATCCAAGAGTGTGGGGAGCCCGAATCCATCTCGTTCCAACCGAAATCCAGATTCCGGCTTGATCGCCGATGGGATCGCCATCACCTTCGGTGCGAAGCGATGAATCGTTGCTCCATCGAAGTGAGGCGCGATCTGCCGCATTAGCGGATTTTGATTTGAGTAAGATTGCGCGCGATTGTAAGCCAAGAAAGTTCGTCCGCTTTGCTCAGGGAATATGTCGGCATCAATTCGTTCTTCTACCAAACGACATGTGCGGCCAGAGTCCGAGAACTCGCAGGTCAGCCGATAGAATGCTGAACGCCCAGTCGCTTGAACTGGATCGGAGGTAAGGGCACCGATTCGTACCTGGGGATTAGCGTTTCGACCTAGGACCAGTTCCCTTCCATTCCACTTCCCCGGAAACCCATCCAGCAACTGCGCCCCCTCCTGGCTCACGCGGAACAGCGCGTACATCGCTTCCAATAAGCTCGTCTTGCCCGAGTCGTTTTGGCCGATCAGGACGTGCACGGGCGTCAGTGGGATGTCCACGTCTTTCAGGCACTTGTAATTCTGAACGCGGAATCGATCGATCATCGGTCGGTCCTCCGCTCGCATTCTAGCCGATTCTGGCCGGGGTTCACACCACACTCACGCCGCTGAACCGGGCCGTGGCGGCTCGACTCGGGTCGTGCGACGTGACCGCGAGGCCGGCTTCGGCGGCGTTCGGCATCAGCACCGTTCGCGCTTCGCCGATCCGCGTCCAGCGCTTACCGTCCGTCGAATAGTACCCCGCGAACGAGTTGCCGCGGCGGACGACGCGGGTCCAGATGGGGCCGTCGGGCACGTCGATGCGGACTTCTTCCGGGGCGGCACGATAGCGCGAGCGCCACTGGAAGACGAGGCCGTTCTCCGGCGTGCGCAGCACGGCCGCGAAGCCGGCGCTTTCGCCCGTGCCGCCGCGAATCATCACGCCGGCCTTGGCCCAAGCGTGCGTGTTTTCCAGGCTGTCCACGCGGGCCGTGATCGTCGTATCGCCATCCGTTGATATGTGCGCGAACTGGAATTCGTCGGCCGAGCCCCAAATGTTTTCACCCGCCCCGGTCACCGTCCAACGACCGTTCTCGACCTTGGCCGAACCGCGCACGCTGGGCGAGCCGACATCTTCGTTCGACCAGCCGGCCGTCAGCGAACTCGACGGTCGAGGGGCGGGGGTCGGTTCCGAAGTCGGGCTCGGC
>JANLUE010000654.1:0-8001 GCA_031363325.1 Gemmataceae bacterium | reverse complement strand
GCGGAGTGTGGAATGCGGAGTGCGGAGTTCCCGCTTGATTCCGCATTCCACACTCCGCATTCCGCACTGCTTGGGCATCGGCCGTGCTTCCCATATGAGAGGCTCCAGGCGCGATGCCCCTGGATAAGGTCCGAATTCGCTTCCGCAAGTCCGGCGACCTGCGGTTCGTCAGCCACCTCGACCTGATGCGGTCGTTCGAGCGCGTCCTTCGCCGCGCCACCCTCCCGTTCCGAATGACCGAAGGCTTCCATCCAACCCCTCGGCTCGTGTTCGCCCAGTCGCTACCCCTCGGGGCGATCGGCCACGCCGAGGTCGTCGAACTCGAACTGACGGAAACGATCGAACCGGACGACGTGTTGACCCGGATGCGCGTTCAGGCCCCGCCGGGGATCGACTTCCTGTCCGCCATCCGCATCCCGATCAAGACGACCGCCCGCCCGCGTCGCGCCGGCTACCGGGTGGGCGCGACCGTCACGCCCGAATTGGCTTCTCGATGCGAAGCGTTCCTCGCCAACACCGAAGTTTGGGCCGAGCGCGAGCGGCCCAAGCCCCGTCAGATCAACATCCGCCCATATGTGGATTCGTTAACTCCGACCGCCGACGGCCTCGAAATGTGGCTGTGGCTCACGCAGGAAGGGTCCGCGAAGGCGGACGAGGTCGCCCGGGCCGTGGGGCTCGCCGACGCGACGATCGAACGAATCGCCCTGGAAATCCTGGACGAAGTCAGCCCCGACGAAGTCGCCCGGACCCCGAAGATCGAGCCGCGTTCGCGGCCACTCAACCGAACCCCCACGCCCGGCCCGGCGGCCGAACCGACCCACGAGACGTGGGGAGCGACCGCCAACGGCCCGGTCGTGGAATGACCCCGTACACCGCGCGCCAGCACTGGCCCGCCATACCCGAAGGACGACAGGACCCGCAATGAAGAAAGAAATGCTCATCAACGTGATGCAGCCCGAAGAGTGCCGCATCGCGATTGTCGAAGACGGCGTGCTCCAGGAACTCTACGTCGAGCGCGCCAGTCAAGAGAGTTACGTCAACAACATCTACAAGGGCAAGATCGTCAACTTGGAGCCGAGCATCCAGGCCGCGTTCGTCGATTTCGGCATCGGCCGCAACGGCTTCCTGCACGTTTCCGACGTGGCTTCCGCCTATTTCCGCTCCGGCGATCGAGGGGACCGGGGCGAGCGCGGTGAACGTCGCGACGATCGCGGCCCGCGCCGCGACGATCGGCCGCGCGAACGCGATCAAGGCGGCCGCGCGCCGCGACCTTTCGAGCCGGTCGAAATCCCGAGCGGCCGCGTACCGATGAACGCGGTCCCCGAAGAACAATACGAAGAAGAAGCCCCGCTCGCCGAAGCCGTGGACGATGACTTCGGCGACTTCGGTGCGGGCATCGAACTCGAACAAGTCCCCACGCAATCCGCCCAGGCGGGTTCGCTGTACGCGGCCCCTGGTGTCGACACGGCCGACGTCGAAGACGACATCGTGGCCGAAGTAATTCACTCGCCGGCTCGGAACGAGCCGGAAGAACTGGCCGAACCATCCGATGAAGCCCCGGTCGAAGACGACGAAGAGAAGCCGAAGAAGAAACGCGCCCCGGCCGCCAAGGCCAAGCCGAAAAAGGCGGCCGAAGAGGAGAAGCCGAAACGCAAGCGCGTCACCAAGAAAAAAGACGAGGACGACGCTCCGAAAACCAAGGGCTCGGCCGAGCATCGCACCACCGGCGACGACGATTTCTTCTTCGACCCGATGGGCCCGAACGATCGCTTCACGGACGGCGACGCCGAGCCCGCGTCGCGACCCGAGCCCGCCGAGAGCTTCGAGGAAGAGCCGGCCGACACGACCCAGGAATTCGATGCGGTCCCGGTCGAGGAATCGCCGGACGAGCCGGGCCTCGACAACAACTTCGCCGACCCGAACGAATCGCAATGGGAAGACGGCCCGCCACCGCAACGCAACGATCGCGGCCGGGATGGACGCGGTGGCGGTCGAAACGACCGGGATCGCGGCGGCCGAGGCGGGCCGCGCAACGATCGCAATCAAGGTGGCCGAGGCGGGCCACGCAACGATCGCCGCCCAGGAGGCGGATTTAGTGGCGGGGGCGGGTTTGGCCGAGGCCGCGATGGTGGCTCGAAGCCGCCGCCAATCGAGACGATCTTCAAACGCGGCCAGGAAGTCATCGTCCAGGTCATCAAGGAAGGCATGGGCACCAAGGGCCCGACGCTGAGCACACATATCAGCATCGCCGGCCGATACCTCGTGCTTGCCCCGTGGCTCAACCGCGTCGCCGTCTCGCGCAAGATCGACGACGAAGCCACTCGTCAGCGCCTCAAAGAAATCATGGCCGACTTGAACGCCCCGAAGGGGGTCGGGTTCATCATTCGGACGGCCGCCGTCGATCGCAACGAGTCTGAACTTCAAAGCGATCTCGCCTACCTCGTGCGACTGTGGGAGGTGTTCAGCAACCGCGTCGTGAAGCGGCCGGGGCCGATCGAGGTCTACCGCGAAAGCGACATGGTCACGCGGACCATCCGCGACATGTTCAATTCGGACATCGACGCGATCTACATTGATGAACCCGAAGCCTTCGCCCAGGCCCAGGAGTTCATGAAGATCGTGATGCCCCGCTTCGCCGACCGGCTGAAGCTGCACGATAGCGCCGAGCCGTTGTTCCACGCGGCCAAGATCGAACACGAAGTCGGCAAGCTGCAAGACAAGAAAGTCCCGCTCCCCGGCGGCGGTTCGCTCGTCATCGAGCAGACCGAAGCGCTGGTCGCGATCGACGTGAATAGCGGAACGTTCCGCGTCGGCGACGACGCGGACGAAACGGCCTACCAGACGAACCTGCAAGCGGCGAAAGAGATCGCACGTCAACTTCGACTGCGAAACCTGGGCGGCGTGATCATCAACGACTTCATCGACATGAAGGACGAACGCCATCGCCGCAACCTGGAGGAAACGTTCCGCAAGTCGCTCAAGCGCGATCGCTCGCGGACGAAAATCTTGAAGACGAGCGCGTTCGGCGTGATCGAGATGACCCGGCAACGGGTGCAGACCTCGCTGAAGCGGACCGCCTATCAGGAATGCGCCCACTGCCGTGGCACGGGCCTCGTGAAGACCCCCCAGAGCATGAGCATCGACGTGATGCGCATGATCCAACTGGCCGCGTACCGCAAGGTCGCCAAGACGGTGGACCTGCAAGTCCACACCGACGTGGCGACGTACTTGTTGAACAAGAAGCGGCGCGAGATTTCGAAGTGGGAGGACGAAGGCGCGATGACCGTTTCGATCGCCGGTCGAACGGGCGTGTCGCCGGAGTTCCTGGAGTTCCGGGGCTCGGACAACAACGGCCACGAAGTCCCGATGGGTGCCGCCCCGCCGGTCATGCAACGCCAGCCAGAGCGTGAAGAGCGCGGCGATCGCGGTCCGGATCGCGGGGGCGACCGGGGTGATCGAGGAGATCGCGGCGGTCGAGGGCGGGGTGGAGACGATCGCGGCGGCCGGGGGGGTGGTCGCGGCGGCCGAGGCCGTGGTCGATAAAGTGTTTTGGCGTCTGGTCGGGTAAACCTCGCCCGACCAGACTTCCGCCCACGAGAGGCACTTCAACCAGCGAAGCGAGCCGGATTCGCGAGCGAATGGATTACCGGGTTCGACTATAACATCCGGGATCGGGCCTTGGAGGGATCAGGCGTCCATCGCGTCGTTCGAGCCACCGCACATGTCCGCCATTCTGATTCGATGTCCGCGCGGCCACTCCTGGGACCCAGCCGAATTCGACGACGATCCGGGCCCAGCGATCGGCCCCGTCGCGTGCCCGTATTGCGGGGCACTGTGTGGCGAGACGCGGGCCTCGTTCGACCGGAGTCAATTCTTCGAAGCGCGGGCCGATGAAGCGGACGATTCGCCAAAGATACCCGGCTATCAGATCTTGGGCGTCCTCGGTCGCGGTGGGATGGGCGTCGTCTACAAGGCTCGGCAGGTTCGTACCGACCGGGTGATTGCCCTCAAGTTGCCGGGCCATCTCGATCTGGAAACGCGTGCGCGCTTCACCACCGAGGCGCAGGCGGCCGCGCGCGTCAGTCATCCGAACATCGTCCAGGTCTACGAAGTCGGCGAACACCAGGGCCAGCCGTTTCTCGCTCTCGAATACATCGATGGTGGCTCGCTCGCGGAGCGCTTGACGGGTGCCCCCGTTCCGCCGCGCCAGGTGGCCGCGCTCGCGGAAGTCGTGGCGCGGGCTGTCGGGGCGGCCCATGCGCATGGAGTCATTCATCGCGACTTGAAGCCGGGGAACATCCTTTTGGCCGAAGCGAACGGATCGAGCATCCGGGGGCCGGCATCGTTGCTCGGCGGGAACATCGGTTCTCTGAACCCAAAGATCGCGGACTTCGGATTGGCTCGGCGGCTCGACGTGGAAGTCGGCCAGACGCGGAGCGGCACGATCCTCGGGACGCCGGACTATATGGCTCCGGAACAAGCGGCCGGCGACTCGCGGGCGCTCGGGCCGCCCGCCGACGTGTGGGCCCTTGGCGTCGTCCTGTACGAAATGCTCACCGGCCGACCGCCGTTTCGCGGCACCGGCATGCTCGAGACACTGGAACAGGTTCGCGCCCTCGATCCGGTCCCGCCGCGCCGCTTGCAGCCGAGTATTCCGCGCGACCTCGAAACGATCGCGCTGAAGTGTCTGCACAAAGAGCCCGACCGACGCTACCCGACGGCCAGCGAGCTCGCCGACGATTTGCGACAATTCCTCGATGGCTTGCCCGTTCGCGCTCGCCCGGTCTCGCGCGTCGAGCGCTGGGTCAAGCGTGCCAAGCGCAATCCGTTGGCGACCGCGTTGGCCGCCGGACTCTGGCTCGTCGTACTGGCCGCGGCCGGTTACGGAGTCTGGTATCACTTGCGGCTCCAGGCTCAGCGCGATCGCGCCCGGTATCACTTTCAGATGTCGGTTCGGTCCATCGAAGAGTTGTTGACTGAAGTGGCGGACGAAGACCTGGCGCTCGAGCCCCGTGCGGAATTGAAGCGCCAGGCGCTCCTGGAGAAAGCCCTCGCGTTCTACGACGAATTGTTGCGCGTCGAGCCCGACGATCCGGGGCTCGCGTGGCTCGGAGCGCGCGCGGCCCGGCGCGTCGGGGACATCTATCGTCTGCTCGCACGGCACGCCGAGGCGATCGCCGCCTACGATCGGGCCATCGAACGGCTGACCCCCTTCGAGTCCAACGCGTTACCGGGGACCGACCCGACGCGCGAGATTGCCGATTGCCACAATTTCACGGGCGAAATTTATCGCCTCAAGGGCGAGCCGAATTCCGCGATCGCCCCCTATCGTCGCGCCCTGGCGATTCAGCAAGAGTTGGTGAAGTCTCACGCCGACAACGCGGGCTACCGACACGACCTGTCGCGGACGCACTACAACCTCGGCGTCGTCGCCTGGCAGACCAATCGCGCGACCGACGCGGTCGCGGAGCTTGGCGAGGCGGCGCAAATCCTCGATGGGCTTCCAGTCAACGAAGTCGCGCAGCGCCATCATCGCGCTCGCATCGACCTGAACCTCGGCCCGGCCCTGCGCGCGACCGAGCGACTCGACGATGCCGACGCGGCCTGCGTGCGGGCCATCTCTCAGTACGACCTGCTGGTCCGTGACTTTCCGAAGCGATTGGAGTTTCAATTCGAACAGTCGCAGGCGTTGATCAACCAGGGAATCGTCCGGTGGTCGCGCCGCGACTGGCCGCGCGCACGGACCGCACTCGCTCAAGCGACGGAATCGCTCGAGCGCTTGGCCCAGAGTTTTCCGGACACGCCGCAATACAAGTCGGAATTGGCGCGAACGAACAACACGCTCGCGGCCGTCGCGTTCGCCGAGAAGAAGACGGCGGAAGCGGCCGAGTTCTCGAAGAAGGCCGCCGACCAGTGGGCCGCCCTTTCGGCCGCGAACCCCGACTCGGGCGAGTATCACGGCGAACTCGGCATCTCACTCGGCAACCAGGGCCGCGTCCTCTTGAAGTCGGACCCGGTCGCCGCGCGAACCGTATTGACGCGAGGATTGTTCGAAGTACTGCGCGCACTCGAGTCGAACGTCGACGGCAAGGCCTATCTGATTTCCGCCCGCAAACAGTCCAACGATTTGGCCGATCTGTTGATCGGTGCCGACGCCCACGACGACGCCCGGAAACTGGCCCGCCGCATCGCCGCTGAATTTCCGCGGAACCGCCGTCGAGCACTGGCGTTGCTCGCCAGTTTTCTGACGGCCTGCGAGCGCCACAAAACCTCGGCCGCCGAGATCGAACCTTACGAATTGCTCGCGATCGAATTGACGAAGGGCCTCGGTTCGTCCGACTTCTCGGCCCTTCGAGCCGACCCCGACTGCGCGGCACTCGTGAATCGGCCAACGTTCGCGAAAGCGATCGAAGGTCGATAAGGCGACGGCGATTACCTTCTCTCGCTTCGCCAGATCGCGCAGGCTCGCGCAACCGCGTCCGCCGATTCGACTGGACACAATGCGCCGGCGCTGGCATGAGGCCGCGTCGGTCGGAACGATCGCGAACTTGAATCATTCCGGGCGGTCGAGGAAGCGAACATGCGTGCGGCCCTACTGAGTCTTTGCCTGGCCCTCGGATGGACCGCGATCGGCGTCGCCCAACCGCCCGTCACGATTCGGCCCCCGGTGCCCAGTGGCCCGCCCGCGCTACCGCCGATTCCAGGGGAGTTGCCGGCACCGCCCGACGGCTTCAATGTTGGCGTGCCCGTCTCGCCGCCGATCCGACCAATCCCTGGCGCGGCCGTGGTTGAAGAGCCCGTCGTTCGACCGCCCGCGCCGGTGAGCGGGGCGATTCCGGAAGAACCGCCCGGCCCACGCATCTGGGTTGGGTTCGAGTATCTGTTGTGGAAAGCGCGCGGGGCCGACGTGCCGCCGATGTTGACGGCCGGCAACCTCGGCCAGATTTCGCCGGACAATGTGAGTCGTGGCCCGCACTCCGGGTTCCGCCTCTCGGCCGGCTACTGGATCGAACACCCGCGCATGTGGGCCATCGAGGCGGCTTACACGTTCTTCGCCCGAGACACGAACAGCAACTTGTATCAGGCGGCACCCGGTTCCAGTTTGAGCCGCCCGTTCATCGACGCGAACTCTGGGTCGGCCGCCTTGTTCCAACTGGCCGTAGCGAACGCCACGACGGTGAGTACCGCCCAGGTGCGGACCTCGTTCGATTCGGACGGGTTCGAACTGAACGTCTTCCGACGCGTGAACGCGATCATCGGCGACGAAGCTCACATTTTCTTGGGCCCCCGCTACTGGAACCTCGAGGAAGAATTGTTGACGCAGGTCGCCTCGCGCACGGGAATCCCGGCGTTCCAGGTGAGTTCGTTCGATCAATTCACCACGCAGAACCGGTTCTTCGGCGGCCAGATCGGCACGCGCATGGTGTTCAAGTGGGACCGCCTGTCGCTCGCCATCGACGGCAAGTTCGCGCTCGGGGCGATGTTCCAGGAAACCGAAATTCGCGGCGGCTCGACGGTGACGGCCGGCCCCACGCGCATCGACCGACCGGGCGGCCTGCTCGCGCTGCCGACGAACATCGGCGACTACGAGCGATCGAAATTCGCCTACCTGCGTGAATCGAGCGCGATCCTCGGCTATCGCGTCACCGATCAAATCACGGTCACGCTCGGGTACAACATGCTAACCGCGTCAAACGTCGTGCGGCCCGGCCACCAGATCGATCCGGTCATCAACACCTCGCAACTGCCGTTCGTCGGCGGTCGTCTGACGGGCGCGCCGCGACCAATCTATCGCTTCGATGGCGACTCGTTCTGGATGCACGGCGTCTCGCTCGGGCTGGCGTTTCAGTTTTGATTGGCATTCGGAGAATGGTGCCCGGCGGTAACGAACGCGGTCGGATCGCGACGGTTGCTCGTCACGAAGTACTCCGTACTCAGTACAGAGTACCGGCATCTGACCTCGGACATTGAATGCCCGCGACGACCCCAGCGAACCGCCCG
>JANLUE010000640.1:0-5763 GCA_031363325.1 Gemmataceae bacterium | reverse complement strand
GGTCGAAACGGACTCCAAACTTCCCATGAATAGCTCGAAGTAATTGTTCCACTTCCATACCGCCGCCCAAACTCTAGGAAATCTCCAGGAAGTTCGGTTCGTAGGATGCTCTTGACTCTAATCAATCCTGTCTCGTCACAGTCCAGTGGGTGCAGAGGCGGGCTGATGATCGACTCCAGTTTCTTGATATAACCTGTTTGCATTTGGATTCTCCCGCTAATTGTTGCGCGAACTACATTAGTCCACAACAAAAGCCATTCGATGGCATTTGAGTCGTTAGAATTACTTCTTAGCAAGATGTTACTTGCACGGAAGATTCTTTACTCTACACGGATCTTGCGTCATGATCTGCGGATCGTTTTCGATTACGAACACCCCGCTATGGGACATACCGACGACGGACCACTTGATCGTTATACTCTTTGGCATAATGGGCTTGGCGCTTGGAGGGGCATTCGCATTTTGGCCGTAGCCATTGACCGTGATTTCAAGCTCAACGCAATACATACATTTATCGACGAGATCCCTGATAAAGCCTTCACAGGTACTCATTGCTGGCGTGTTTGGGCGTGAATAGAGCGGAGTCAAGTTGCTTGGGCCGGTTTCCTTTCCGCCAAGTTGCGATGCAAGTATGTGGCCTTTGTGAATTGGAAAACCTGCAACGGCCTTCAGTTTTTCCCACCAAGCAGGTATGTCCAGGTTTGCTCGAGTGCCTCCTACGTTGTCTTTTGTAAGCGTGATTGTTGCCTTTGTCCCAACTACTGCAGTAACCATATTTCCATTCGAATCGGTAAATGGAATAGATTTTGTTGGCCCGTATTTCGGTGCGCTTGCATTGTGCACCAACAGCCCCAACTCGCCCACTCGGTAACAGTGGTCTCCATCGACCTCCAGGTTGAACACCGGTTCCTCGCCAGCGTACTCGAAGCCCGTCACATTCGCGGGCCCGTCGCGGGTCAGCACCCTATCGCCAATCTGCAAGTCGCGGGCCGGGACCCAGTCCGCGCGGTCCACGCTCCAGATTGGGTGGTTTTCCGTCACACCAATCGGCGCGCCCTGGCCGCTGATGCTCAGGTTGTACAAGTCGCCGTGCGAGAACTGGAACAGCCCCGTCACCGGTCGGCCTGAGCCCTCTCCCGCGCGGACTGCCGGCGCGGGCTCGATCGACATCACCTGATAGTCGCCCGTCGCGCCCATTTCCGGCAGGTTCAGTTCCACCCAGTCGCCCACGCCCACGTCTCGACCGCCGAGCGCCTCCAGCCAGCCCACCGATCGGCGCAGCCCGACCTTCGACCAGTGACCCTCCGCGTCTTCGCGCAGCATCCACACGATTCGGTCGTTCACGCCGATCATCGTGTTGGCTCGCGCCCGCGATTGCTCGTAGCCGACCTCGCCCGGCCGCCACGTCTCGACCAGCGACTCGAACCCGATCGCGGAGATCGGCACCTGGCCCACGTCGCACGACGTTGGCTCCGAGCCCCGGAAACACTGCCCCGTGTTGCATTTCAGCGAGAACTTCGGCCGCTGGCCGCCGGGCTTGCCGGCCATCCCCTTCATCGGCGGGACCGGGCACCCCTTCCCGTCCTTGCCGACCTTCCCGGGCCCGCAGTCCATGCCCTTCTTCCCGCACCCCTTGCCCATCTTCTTCTTCAGCCCGAGGAACTTCGCGATCCGGGCCAGGAGCCGCATCACCAGTTCCTGGAACTTCTGGATCAGCTTCTTGATCGCGTCCTTCAGGCCCGACAGGCCGAACGCCGCCGCCAGCAGGTCGAGCAGCAACTTGGTCAGCACCTTGATCCCCGCGAACACCGCGCTCGACACCAGGCATACCACGTACGCCGCCGCCGCCTTCAGCCCCTTGCCGATCGCCTTCAGGATCCCGATCACCCGCTGCAGGATCGTCTTGATCTTCAGGATCAGGTCGAACAGGAACTTGAACAGCACCCCGAACGCCCCAACACTCGTCAGCGACGCCAGCAACCGCGTCGCGATGGCATCAACTGACGCTTGAGGTCAAGCCCGGAAAAGGACAACTGAACGATCATCAAATCACCTCGTCAAATCTGGCTTCCAAACTGGCCTGCGCCTCAGAAGTCAAGTCAGACTCTCTCGTATCAAGCACCTTCAATTTTGGTAAGGCGGGTGTATGCGCGAATGCCGCAACTGCTGCATCGGTTAGACAATCGATTGCAAGCTCTTCCAGCCCGCCAAGGCCTTTCGCGTATGCTACTGCAATTTGACCGGCTGATTTAACATTGGGATTGCAGCTGATATAAAGCTCTCGAAGGTTGTTGAGGTTTGGAGAATCAGCCAACATTATCGTTGCTCGATCGCCGAAATTGTTGCCGCGCAAATCTAGACTCCGCAAGCTTGCAGCTCGCGCTGACGCTGCAATGCTGACAATTCCAGCGTCGCCGATTTCGTTGAAATTCAACCCGAGCACTTGAACCGAAAATCTGGTCGCCGAAACTAGGCATGATATGCCCACATCGCCAATGACATTGTCCTCAAGAATGAGTACTCGCAGCTTACTTAGTATGGAGTCATTCTTTGAAAGACCTTCAAGTCCGCGCGGCCCGATCCGATTCCGACGAAGATCCAATTCTTGAAGGTGCCACGCACCGGACCATCTTAAGAGTGAACTAAATCCGGCGTCGCTTACCTCTGCATTCATCAGATTCAATCCGCTTAACTTCCATTTCTTCGGCGATGAAGTCAACGCCAGCACTCCGAAGTCTTGTATTGGATTGCTCGATAAGATGAGATCTTCCAACTCCGAAGCGCATTGCGAGGTTGCTAATAACTCAAGTGCACTTACGGACACTCCACAATTATCAAGGTCAAGCTTTCGCACGCGTGATATGTACTGGCTTTGGAGGATTTGCTGCGCGACATCAAATTGTATCGGACACTCACGCAAGCTGAGTTGACGAATAACTGATACGATCCTTGAGTTACTTGCCTGAATGAACGGCGTAGCGGAGTCTACTATTCGAAGTCGAATCGTCTCAACAAAACCACGTCGGAATTCAACGTATACAATTGAATCGGCACCAATCTCGGCGATCCATGTCGCTTCCCACTCTGAGAGAAGTTGCTGTTCTCGCGTCCGTAGCTCATCGTATCGTATTTCATCTCCTCTGAGTTTTGCCAGTTCGCATTGGACTCGAATGAACTCGCCGCGAGCATCTCCTTCAGCATCCAGTCTCGCGGCATATTCTAAGCGCGGAGCATCATCGTCCGGGTGGCTGCGAATCGCGGCGAGTAGGCTGTCGCTTAGTTGCATTTTCCACCTGGTTTCAACTTCTGAAGTTCGGTGCCTGACTTATTAGCTTCCGGACTCGAAAACAACGGTCGACCTTGCGAATCTTTTAGTAGCTGCTCGATCTTACTCTTCAATGCAACCAAAGCTTGTTCGACGGTGCCGGTCAGCAGGTCGTCTGCTTTGTAGATACTTCGAATATCTTCTATGTCCGCATCAAGTTCCTGTCTCGGCGAATTTGACAAGACCGGGCTCCTCGAAAAAGTTCGCGTGCGCTGATGTCGTCCTCTCCCCTTATAACAGCTCACACCGTTCGGGTATTCGACACCATCGCGATTGCCTCCATCCGGCGATTCCATGTTGAATGCAATTCCGTCATTGTGCTTCGGGCGGACGAGACTCTTGGAGGCGTCGCAAATCCATGCCGCTACTGCAATATACTTGTTTTGCAGTACGTGATGTGGTGTGAGCTGGTCTTTGGTGTCCCCTGCGGCTTTGAGAATACTATACGCGGCCGAAGCGAGCTCAAACATTGTCGGATGAACTCGACTTCCCGCAAAAAATGCGGCGTCCATGATCGGCGGGATAGCACTTGCATTATGCACCAACACCGCCGCTTCGCCCACTCGGTAACAGTGATCCCCATCCACCTCCAGGTTGAACACCGGCTCCTCGCCCGCGTACTCGAAGCCCGTCACGTTCGTCGGCCCGTCGCGGGTTAACACCCGCTCGCCAATCTGCAAGTCGCGCGCCGGGACCCAGTCTTCGCGGTCCACGCTCCAGATCGGGTGGTTCTCGGTCACGCCGATGGGCGCGCTCTGGCCGCTGATACTCAGGTTGTACACGACGCCGTGCGAGAACTGGAACAGACCCGTCACCGGCCGGCCTGAGCCCACGCGGACTGCCGGCGCCGGTTCGATCGACATCACCTGATAGTCGCCCGTCGCGCCCATCTCGGGCAAGTTCAGTTCGACCCAATCGCCCACGCCCACGTCTCGCCCGCCGAGCGCCTCCAGCCAGCCCGCCGATCGGCGCAGCCCGACCTTCGACCAGTGACCCTCCGCGTCTTCACGCAACATCCAGACGATTCGGTCGTCTGACCCGATCATCGAGTTGGCCCGCGCCCGCGATTGCTCGTAGCCGACCTCGCCCGGCCGCCATGTCTCGACCAACGACTCAAACCCGATCGCGGAGATCGACACATGGCTATCCTGTTTGAACTATCGACCTTTGTTCTTGTGAAAAGAACGTTACAGGCATCTGCGCAGGAAACAGCGATGACTTGAGAGTAACTAGCTCGAGTAAAAATGCAGTCAAATTCAGCTGTCTGTAAGCTACAGTTTCAAGTCCGGGCCACTTCCAAAAGAAAACTCCCCACTCATCTGGATTCCCGTCCGTGATCCAGCTTATGACGTCGGCACTGTCAGTCGTCCCAATCGCAAGTAGGCCGCCAGGCGCAGGGAAAGCCGGGTAAGGTATGTGCTCTCGTCCACCCACTACCGCATCATATTCGTCGCTCAGCGAATGCAGAAACAACGCATACGTTGCGGACAATGGAAATGGAGTATGGATATTTAGATAGTTGCAGATCTTTACGGTTCCATATCTGGCCGTAAAATCCTTGAAATCTTGTGGTAGCGAAGTGCCAATCAGTTGTTCGACATCAGGCCATTCTCCTGAATTGTTTCGAGGCGAGTTTGGCGGTGGCAACTGCTTGGTTAACTCATCAATGCAGCTCTTCATTAAATCTAGCACCGCATTAGGTTTGTTTGGTTAATGAAGGACACGCTTAATCGCCCGCAAGATCCGTCCGCGTTTGTCCAAATGGCCTCGACAGTTATCCCGTTCGGAATGGCATCTTGCAAAGTCCCGTAGTTCGCAACGACCTTGTAATCCACACACTTTCCAGCGATCACCTGATTGCGTACGACTGACTCCGCTTCGTTGTACATTCTCTGATTCACCTTTTGACACGCGGTAACCAAATTGTTACATGTCCCGGGGCCGCCGAGGGTTCGACCGAGTAAATGCGCTCGGGCAATGATCGCAAGTGAGCCTGGTGTGTTGGCGTTCGACTTCCATCCAGGGGGATCGCAACCTGGTGGCTCACCCATTGGAAGTGGTTTCTTGAGGCGAGCCTCGATCATCGTCGCTCTGCGCTGCCCGTTGAACGGTCCTCCACTGATACTCTGGGGTGGATAAATGATTCGCATATCTGGGTGGCTAGCAAAATGCGAACTTGACCAGAATTCACAAGCGCCGTGGGAACCCGACTGGTTATGCACCAGCAGCCCCAACTCCCCGACTCGGTAACAATGATCCCCCTCGACTTCCAGGTTGCACACCGGCTCGTCGCCGACGTCGTCCCAGCCCAGCACCACCGCGACTCGCCCGTCGGCCGCCGACAGACGCTCGCCCACTCGGAGGTCGCCCGCCGGCACCCACTCCTCGCGGTCCAGGCTCCAGACCGGGTGGCCGGTCGTCACGCCGAGCGGCTCGGG
>JANLUE010000630.1:0-2489 GCA_031363325.1 Gemmataceae bacterium | reverse complement strand
TGAAGGACATCGAGCGTGGCGTGGGCTTCCTGAAGCGCGTCCTGGTGCCGAGTTGAAGAACGCGAGCGGGGCGAAAAAGTTGGGGCGGCCGAATCACACGGAACTCGCCCCCTGTCCCCGCCTCGGTCCCATGCCTAACCTCCTCTGTGCACACCGCAGTCGCCCACCCCGGACTCTCATCCATGAACGTATTTCGATTCGCTATCGCGTGCCTGGCGCTCGCCGGCTCGGCTCGGGCGGCCGACAAGGCGGGCCCCGACGACAACAAGGCCCCCGCCGGGTATACGCTGTTGTTCAACGGCAAGGACCTGAGCAACTGGCACGGCGCGGTCGCGATCAATGAACGCTCCAAGCCGCAAGAGGCGCTTGTCCAACTTCAAGACAAGGCGAACAAGCTGGCGAGCGAGACCTGGGCCGTCCAGGATGGCATCCTCGTTCACACGCCGAAGATCGACGCGAAGGGCAAGAAATCGGGAGTGAGCCTCGGCACCGCGAAGGACTACGGCGACTTCGAGTTCCTGATCGATTGGAAGATCGAGGAAGCCGGCGACAGCGGCATCTATCTGCGTGGCAACCCCCAGGTCCAGGTTTGGGACTCGGAGCACCTTCCGAAGGGGCTCGAGGCCGACGCCAATACGGGGTCCGGGGGTCTCTGGAACAATCCGTTGCCGAAGGGCGTGGACCCAAAGTCGATTGGCAAGGTGCCGCTGAAGAAGGCGGACAAGCCGGTCGGCGAATGGAACACGTTCAAGATGACCATGAAGGGCGACAAGGTCACGATCCATCTCAACGGCGAACTGGTCGTCGACAACGCGGCCCTGGCGAACTACTGGGACAAGGGCAAGCCACTCCCGCCGACCGGGCCGATCGAATTGCAATATCACGGCGACAAGTTGTGGTTCAAGAACATCTACATCAAGGAACTGAAGTAGATGCAAGGCCTCATCGCCGCGACGCACACGCCCTTCACGTCGAACGGGGAACTCAACCTCGCGGCCGTCGAGCGGCAGGCGGCGCATCTCGTCGCCAACCAGGTCGGGGCCGTCTTCGTGGCGGGCACGACTGGCGAGTGTCATTCGCTGACGGTCGACGAGCGCCTGCGGCTCTCGGACCGCTGGTTCGACGTAGCCAAGGGATCGGGCCTGAAAGTGGTTGTCCATGTGGGCGCGAATTGCCTGGCCGACGCCCGAGCGCTGGCAAGTCAAGCGAAGAACCGCGGGGCGGCCGCGATCGGAGCGATGGCCCCCTCATACTTTCGGCCGGCGAGTGTGGACGAATTGATCGCCTCCTGCGCCGACGTGTCGGCCGCCGCCCCCGGGGTGCCGTTCTACTTCTACGACATCCCGGCATTCACACATGTTTATCTATCGATGCCGGACTTTCTGGAGCGTGGCGGCGAGCGCATGCCCGACCTGGCCGGCGTGAAGTTCACGAACAGCGACCTGTATTCGTTCCAGCGTTGTCGGCACGTCGCTGGCGGTCGATTCAACATGCTCTGGGGCTTCGACGAGATGCTGCTCGCGGCCCTGGTGCTCGGCGCCCACGGCGCGGTCGGCAACACGTACAACCTCGCCGCGCCGATCTACCACCGGGTCATGTCGGCCCTGGCGAGTGGCGACCTCGACACAGCCCGGGCCGAACAGTTCCGCTCGGTCGAACTCGTGGCCACCCTGTCGAAACACGGCTTCCTGGCCAGCACGAAAGCGATGCTGGGCTTCCTCGGCGTCGACGTCGGCCTGCCACGCTTGCCGGTGATGTCGCTAACGGCAGAACAGTTGGGGGCGCTACGGAACGAGTTGGAGGCGAAAGGGTTTCTTAACTTGTAAGGTGACCTCGCACGTTGGCTACAACCTCGGATCGATCGGCTCGCTCTCGAGGGCCAGCACGCCGAACACGCATTCGTGGACGCGCCGCAAGGGCTCGCGGCGGACGAATCGTTCCAGGGACTCGATGCCCAGGGCGAACTCGCGGAGCGCGAGCGACATCTTCAATCCCACTTTGCGTTGTCGGAGTCGCGACAGGTTCTCGTCACGCGTGTATTCCGGTCCGTAGATGATGCGCAGATACTCGCGGCCGCGAACCTTCATCGCGGGTTGCACCAAACCCCGCCTGCCACGGCCCGCCCACTCGAGCGGCTTCACGACCATGCCTTCGACCCCCTGGGCGGTGAAGCCTTCCCACCACTGGCAAGCGCGTTCGACGGCCGTCGCGTCGCCGGGGTCGATGGTTACGTGCGGAGTCGCGAACAGCAACGGTTCGCCGGGGCCGACCAGTTCGGCCAGCGTCGCGACGTGCCAGGAGTGATCGCGATCGACGTGTACTTTCCCTTCCGACGCGAGCAAATGAAACGGCGCGAAGCGCAGGTCGGCCACCGAGTTCACGGGCCAACAGTAGCGTCGATAGGCCTGCACGAACTTGGCGATCGCGTCGGCCCGCTCGCAGTATCGGGTCGCGAGGTCGCCCAACTCCGGCACGGCGTCGGCCGGGAA
>JANLUE010000600.1:0-2328 GCA_031363325.1 Gemmataceae bacterium | reverse complement strand
GAACACTTTCTCGGTCTCATTCGCGATCAGCAACGCGGCCGACTCAAGGTGTATCTTGGCTTCGCGCCGGGCGTGGGCAAAACCTACGAGATGCTTCAGGACGGCCAGCGCCTGAAGCGACAAGGTGTGGACGTCGCGATTGGCGTCGTCGAGACGCACGGCCGGGCCGACACGGCCGCCCAAGTCGGCGAACTCGAACGCGTGCCGCTACGCACCATCGAGTATCGCGGTGTGTCGCTTCAGGAAATGGATACCGACGCGGTGCTGGCACGTCGGCCGACGGTCGCCCTCGTCGACGAGCTGGCCCACACGAACGCCCCCGGCGGTCGAAACGCCAAGCGCTACCAGGATGTCGAAGAGTTACTGCGGGCCGGCATCCACGTGATCACCACGTTGAACGTGCAGCACCTGGAAAGCCTTTACGACATCATCGAGCGATTCGCCGGCGTGAAGGTGAAGGAGCGCGTGCCGGACTACGTGCTCGCGGGGGCCGATCAAATTGTGAACGTCGATGTGCCGGCCGAGGACTTGCAGGAACGCTTGCGCCAGGGCAAGGTCTACCCGCCCGAGCGGGTCGAGCGGGCGCTGGCAAATTTCTTCACGGCCGACAACCTGACTCGCTTGCGTGAGATCACGTTGGAGGAAATCGCGGCCGCACTCGATCGGCAACGTCAGAAGAAAGGCGGGCCGGCCGACAACGGGTCCGACCGCGTGATGGCCTGCCTGAGTTCGCGGAGCCCGAACGCCCAGCGCCTGCTTCGCAAAGCGGCGCGACTGGCCGACCGCTACTCGGCCCCGTGGTATGCCGTCTACGTGCAAACGCCCCGCGAACGCGTGGAGAAAGTCGACGCCGCGACCCAACGACAAGTGAGCGACGCCCTGGCGCTCGCCCAGCAACTCGGCGGGACGGCCCTGCCGTTCGCCGGGCCAACCTTCGAGGCGGCCGTCGCCTCGTTCGTTGCCGAATATCGAATCACCCACATCCTGATGGGCCGTTCGCTTCAACCGTGGTACCGCCGCTGGTTCGGCCAAACCGCCCTGGACCATCTGCTACCGGCGGTCCCGAACGTGGATGTGACCTTGGTCGACGTGCGGTAGAGGAGTTTCCCATGAGCATCGTCCAGCGACTGGCGGAGCGAGGCCTCACGCGGCCGCCGACGTTTCTGCCGACTAACACGCATTACGAAACCATGATGGGTTCGGTCGCCTACGGCGTCGCCGGTTCGGCGAGCGACATCGATGTCTACGGGTTCTGCATTCCGCCGAAGGACAAGCTGTTCCCGCACCTGCGCGGCGAAATCGTCGGCTTCGGCTCGACCCGGCAACGCTTCGCGCAATTCCAGGAACATCACATCAAGGACGCGGAGGCCGGCCGGGAGTACGACCTCGCGATCTACAACATCGTCGACTACCTGCAACTCGCGATGAAGAACAACCCGAACCTGATCGATAGCTTGTTCACGCCAGACACGTGCGTCTTGCACATCACGCGGATCGGCCAGATGGTTCGCGACGCCCGCCGGTCGTTCCTGCACAAGGGGTGCTGGCACACGTTCAAGGGCTATGCGTATCAGCAGATCACGAAGATGGCCGGCCACGAACGGAGCGGCAAGCGGAAGGCGACGGTCGAGCAGTTTGGCTACGACATCAAGTTCGCCTATCACGTCGTGCGGCTGTTGAACGAGGTCGAACAGATTTTGATTGAAGGCGATCTCGACCTGACTCGCAATCGCGAACAATTGAAGGCGATCCGTCGGGGCGAATGGACCGAGCAGCAAGTCCGCGACTATTTCACCCGCAAGGAAGCCGAGCTCGAATCGATCTACCTGGCGAGCAAACTCCCGGCAGGTCCGGACGAAGCGAAGATCAAGGCGTTGCTCCTGAACTGCCTCGAAGAACACTACGGCAACCTGGAGACGTGCGTCGTCAACCCGGACGCGGCCGTCGCCGCCTTGCGCGAGGTCGCGTCCGTGATTGAACGAAATCGCGGCTTGCTGTGAGCGATCAGCGAAGGACCGGCGTCAGCAGTCGGTTCGCCGAACTCTTGCTCGACACGCCGACGAACACGAAGCACATCTCGTTCGTCGTTTGTTCGCCGAGCGTGACCGCCTTGGGCGGCTGACTGGGGTTGAGCGGATTGTCGGCCGAGTTGTCGTACGTCGCCTGAACCTTCAGCACGGCGCCTTTGGGAAGTGTCATGGGCTTCTTCAATTCGTATTGTTCTTGCCAGTTGTAATCCCACGCCGGGATGCGGATCAGCACTTCTTCCTTGCCGCCCGGGACCGTGGCCGAGAGGGAGATTTCTTTGCCCAGCAAGTGCATGTGCGG
>JANLUE010000592.1:0-2010 GCA_031363325.1 Gemmataceae bacterium | reverse complement strand
GGGTCAAGGAAGTAATTTTGGCAACAAGTCCAACTATGGAAGGTGATGGAACAGCATTATTTGCAGCAAATGTGCTCTCAAGCACCGGTGTGATCGTCACGCGATTGGCACGCGGTTTGCCCTCTGGTTCGTCCCTCGAACTGGCGAACGCCCAAATGCTCGCGGACGCGCTCGAGGATCGAAGAGCCTTTTGAACAGTGGTCAGAAGACAGAGAACAGAGGGCAGAATTACCGAGTACCGAGTACTCAGTACCGAGTACTCAGTACTGATCTCTGCCCTCTGTTCTCTGGCTTCTGTTCTCTGACGCTTCCGGGGGTTGCGACATGAAGATGGGCATGGACTTGTCGGCACGGCAGACGATGGGCCTGAAAACGGTCCTGGCGCCGCGCATGATTCAGTCGATGGAAATCTTGCAACTTCCGATTGCCGCTCTGCAAGAACGGATTGAGAAAGAGTTGCAAGAGAACCCGGTGCTGGAATTGAAAGACGGCGGCCCGCTCGACACGCCCGAGTCCGTTGATCCCGCCGACGTTCCCGAGACCGCCGGTTCCATACCCGAAGAGAAGTTCAATCCCGAAGCGCCGCTCAAGCACGATGCGGCGGACCCCGGGGCCGAGTTGGAATTCAAACGGCTCGAAGCGCTCGATCGCGATTGGGACGGGGCGTTCAACGAAGAAGAACATCGTCCAAGTCGCGCGGCCGTCGGCGAACTCGGCGATCGCAAGCTCGACGCGATGCAGAACATCGTCGAGCGACCCCAGTCGCTCCAGGACTACCTCGCCGAACAACTCGCCGACCTGGAACTCGTCGAAGACGACAAGCTGCTCGCCCAGCACATCATTTCGTTCATCGATCGGATCGGCTACGTCGGCCGACGTAACGACAAGGACGACTTCCTGCCGGTCTCGCTGCTCGAAATCGGTTCGACGTTCGACCCGCCGACCGACCCCGAACGGGTCGAACGCGTGTTGCACCTCGTGCAACAACTCGACCCGCCCGGCGTGGCCGCCCGCGACTTGCGCGAATGCCTCGTCCTGCAGATTCTGGCCGACACCCCTCATCGCGACCTCGTGCGGCGAATCATCTGCGACCACCTGGACGATGTCGCCCATAACCGCCTGCCCGTGATTCAGAAGCGAACGGGGGCCGACCTCGATCAGATTCGCGATGCCTTCGAAGTGATCAAGCACTTCAACCCGAAGCCGGGCGCGCAGTTCTCGAGCGAGGGCACGCGCTACATCACGCCGGACGTGATCATCGAAAAGAACGAAGACGAAGGCTACGACATCCGCCTCACCGACGACTGGGCCCCGCGCCTGCACATCCCCAAGCGCCATTACCTGATGTACAAGAACCGGGACGGCGACCAGGCGACCCGCGATTGGCTGAAGAAGAAACTCCAGTCGGCCGAATGGCTCCGCGACGCGATCGAGCAACGTCGCAACACCTTGGAGAAGGTGACCCGCGCGATTGTCGGGCACCAGAAGGCGTTTCTCGACCAAGGGCCGGATCACATCGAGCCGCTCAAGATGCAACAGATCGCCGATCAGGTCGGCGTGCACGTGACGACCGTGAGCCGGGCCGTCGACGACAAATGGGTGCAGACACCCCGCGGCGTGTTCCCGCTCAAGCGCTTCTTCGTCGGGGCCGCCACGAACAAAGAGACCGGCGAACAAATTCCGTGGGAGAAGGTCAAGAAAGCCCTGCTCGACATGGTGAACCACGAGGATAAGCAAACGCCGCTCTCGGACGAGGAACTCGAAACGCACCTCCAGAAGGCCGGCTTCCCGGTCAAGCGCCGCACGGTCACGAAGTACCGCAAGCTCCTGAGCATCCCGTCGAGCCGCGAACGGAAGGCGTGGGCGACCTAAACTTCGGCGCCGCTCAGTTTGAACTTGGAGTATTGGTCCGAACTCGCCGGCATCCCGGAGGGATGACAGCGATTATCGAGCTTCAGATTGATAATGCCATCACTCGCCGATCGGGCGAGCCGGGGGGGCGTTAGCCCC
>JANLUE010000575.1:0-2097 GCA_031363325.1 Gemmataceae bacterium | reverse complement strand
CCGATTCTGCCGGGGCAGACAAAGGGCTTGACCTTTGTCGGTAGGTCGGATCCGGGGTTTCCGCTCCTTGTCCAACGCGAGACTTTCTGACTGGCCCGGCAGAATCGGAGTTCTGCCGCCACGTTTCGGCTTCGAGCCCCTCACACAACGCGAAGCTTACTGTTGGTCCCGTCAGAATCGGAATTTCGCCGCCACGTTCTGGGTTCGAGCCCGCACACAACGCGAAGCTTACTGTTGGTCCCGGCAGAATCGGAGTTCTGCCGCCACGTTCGCGGCGTCACTCCTCCCAGGTCCGGCGGATCAATTCGAGCCGCCGTTCCACGGTCCGCAAACTACACCCCAGGTCGTTGGCGACTTCCACGTCGGTGAGTCCTTCCATCTTGCGGACGGCGATGTGCCGCATCTGGTCGTCTTTGAGTCGGCCGAGCAAGGCCTGAACGTCATCCGCGACCAGGGCCGCGAAGGCTGGGTCGGGGTCGCGGCTGATCAGGTCGTTGACGAGTAACTCATCAAGGCCTCGGTCGGGTTGGCCCGCGACGGAGCGCCGTTTCGCGAGGTCGTGACGTCGCAGATCGATGGCCTTGCGAATGGTGAGCGAGAGCAGGATTTGCCAGAGGTCGCCGCGGTTCTCGAGTCGTTCGAAGTCGCCGTGGGCGGCCGCTCGGCAGAAACTGTGGAAGGCCGACAGCGCCACATCTTCTTCATCGACGGCCCGCCGGGCCAGTCCGCGCGTCTTTCGGCCCGCCACGCGAACGACCTGCGCGAAGTATCGCTCCCACAACAGGCCGACGGCCTCGTGGCTGCCTTCCTTGAGCAACGTCAGCCAATGGGTGACGGAATGGTCCATGGCGGGCTCAATGCTGTCTGCGATCGACGAACGGATTGTAGCCGGCGGCGCCTTGGCGTACGGTGACGAAGTTGCTCGCCTGTCTGCCATCAGCGGCGACTTCCGGCAACCGGGGCTTTCCGGTATCATAGCCCTCAAGATTCGCAATAGAGGACGTGTTTCATGCCCCCGTTGTCTCTCGAAGATCGCGTCGCCGCGCTGGAGCGCGAACTGACGGCATTGAAAGCTAAGCCGGACCACCGGCGCGTCAAGGATTGGCGACGGACCGTTGGTATCTTTACCGATAATCCCGAAATGAAAGAGTTGTTCGCCACGGCCATGAAGCTCCGAGCGGCCGACCGCCGCAAGTCGCGCTCTGGCCCGATTACCAATCGGCCCGCCGGATCATGATCCTTCTCGACACCGATCACCTCACCGTACTGACGGACCGTCGGGCGGCCGGCCATGCGGCCTTGGTCCAGCGCCTGGACTCCGCCGGGGAATCACTCGCGCTTCCGATCGTGGCCGTCGAAGAGCAATGCAAGGGGTGGCTCGCGAAACTCGGTCGCACGCGCGAGATTCACGAGCAGATCACCCCTTACGCGCGCCTGGCCGAATTGTTTGACTTTCTCGCCGAATGGGACGTTGTCTCCCTGGGTGAGGCCGCCGCGGACGCCTTCGCGGAACTACGGCGGAAGAAAGTCCGCATTGGTTCGCAAGATCTGAAGATTGCGGCCATCGCAATTGCCGAGGACGCATTGCTCTTGTCTTCCAACCTGCGCGATTTCCAAAAAGTGCCTGGCCTCCGGTTGGAAAGCTGGCTCTGAGGTTGACGCCCATACTCGATCGCCGGACACGACTCGACGGCCATCTTCTCGAAATCGCCCACGTCGACCATGTCGGGCATCGCCCGCCGATTTGTTGCCCTGCCAAACACAGCAAATAACGAGATCCTTCAAAATCATCCGCTCACCCTGGCGGGTTTCAAGCCGATCCTCCGAGGTCACTGGTGTCCAGTCGCCCGCCCCTTCGGAGTTTCCCGCATGCCAACCATCGTCCCGAATATGCCGCTGCCGAACGAATTTCAACGAACTTCGACCGGCGCGAACGTCAAACATCGCGGCAAGTACCTGAAGAAAATCGACAAGGCGCTCGAAGTATGGAGCACCTACGCCCGGCCGGACCACCAGCATCGAATCCACCTATTGGGTTCGATCTTGACGAACTGCAAGCGCTGGCAGACCAAAAAGGCGGGCAAGGAATCGGACAAT
>JANLUE010000557.1:0-4787 GCA_031363325.1 Gemmataceae bacterium | reverse complement strand
TCGCAGCCCTTCAGGCTGCGGGGATGGGTGCGGGCCCAAACCCAGGGCGGCGATGGCTGCGCCATCTTGCCCTGGGCTGAACAATCCCAGGCCGTTGGCCTGAAAACCTCGGACAAAAACACGGAATCGATGGCCTCACACATCTTGAATCGTCTTCAGGCCAACGGCCTGGGATTGTTCAGCCCAGGGCAAGAGGGCGCAGCCATCGCCGCCCTGGGTTTGGGCCCGCACCCAACCCCGCAGCCTGAAGGGCTGCGACGAATCCGCAACGCGTTCGCGTGCCGTATGGAACTCCGGCTCTCGGCGTGATTCGGGTTTACAAGGGTGAGTACGTGGCGTATTTCAAGATGCCGAATGAATCAATCATCGTACTCGCTGTGGGGCTGGATGAGATTGGCGCGGTGCGCGACGCGCTCTCACCGACCGAGCGAGCGAAATTCGCGACGACCGACACATTTGAGTAGTCAGCTTTGAGGAGTCAAATGGAATGCCGCCGTCGAAAGCCGTACCGCAAATCTGAACTGACACCCGTACCCTCGGCCTCGGTGGGGTCGTCAACACCTGCCGCTGGACCTTCGACGGTAGCTATTCGTCCGACTCGCCGTATGGCTATCTGAGTCTCGACGATCTGCGTTGATTGGACCGGAGGCGGAGCGATGCCGTTTGCCGTCATTTTGCCCGCGGCGGGGAAGTCGTCGCGGTTCGGGGGCCGGGAAAAGAAACCCTACGTCGGCCTCGATGGCCGGCCCATCTGGATTCGGACCGCCGAGTTGTTCGTCAATCGGCCGGACGTGGCTCAGGTGTTGCTCGTCATTTCACCCGAGGACCGCGAACTCGTGCAGAGTCGCTACGCCGCCAACTTGATGTTCATGGACGTGGCCGTCGTCGATGGCGGGGCCGAGCGATTCGAGTCGGTGGCGAACGCCCTCGTTCGCGTCCGCCCGGAGATCGACTTCGTCGCGGTACACGACGCGGTTCGGCCCTGTACGCCGACGCCATTGATCGACGCGGTGTTCGCGGCCGCGACTCGCGACGGGGCCGCTCTGCCGGGCGTCGCCGTGACGGACACGCTCAAGCGCGTCGACGACAAGTTGCGCGTCGTTGAAACGATCTCGCGCACGGACCTCTGGCAAGTGCAGACCCCCCAGGCGTTTCGCCGCGACTGGCTCGTCGACGCCTACGCTCGCCGCGCCAACCTCGGCCGCTCCATTACGGACGACGCTCAACTCGTCGAAGCGGCTGGCCATTCGGTACGCATCGTGCCCGGCTCGCCGTTCAACCTGAAGATCACGACCGGCGACGACCTCAGGCTCGCCGTCCAGTTCCTGAAGCTTCGCGAAGCCGAGGACAAGCCAAAAGCGTCGCGGCCGTTTGAAGACGAACGGTTTGCCTAACGTCAACATTTCCGAGGAATCCACTATGCGCTCTGCGATCGTTGCGGTCTTATTGGCGAGTACGGCCCTGGCCGAAGATGCGAAGTCGCTGATCCAGGATGCGCGGGCCGCGCTCCGGAAGGGCGATGCGGTCGCCGCCGAGAAGGCGGCCGACGCCGCAGTCAAACTCGACGCCAAGAGCACGGCCGCCGTCTTCCTGCGCGGCGAAGCTCGCGCCGCCCAAAGAAAGTCCGAGTCGGCCATCAAAGACTTCGACGCGGCCCTCGCACTCGACAAAACCTTCCTGATCGCCGTCGATCGACGCGGCGGCGAGCGCTTCAAGCTCGGCCAGATCGACGAGTCGATCGCGGACTTCGACGAGTTCATCAAGGCCCACCCGGCCGAAGGGCCCGCGCATTGGCGTCGCGGCATTTCGCTGTACTACGCGGGCCGATTCCCCGAAGGGGCCAAGCAGTTCTTCGATGGCCAGGAGAAGTACGGGGCCGACGTCGAGAACGTTTTCTGGCATTATTTGTGCAACGCCCGCAAGGACGGCGTGCCGGCCGCCCGCAAGGCGATGATCGAACTGAAAGGCCCGGACGCCCGCGTGCCGATGATGCAAGTCGCCGAGTTGATCAAAGGGAAGATGAAGGCGAGCGAAGTGATTGCGACGGCCGAGAAAGCGAAGCTCGAATCGGACGAGAAGAACGAAGCCGTGTTCTACGCCAACCTCTATGTGGGGCTGAACTACGAAGCCGAGGGGGACAAAGAAAAGTGCCTCGAACATCTGACGATGGCGGTGGAGAAACACAAGATCGGCCACTACATGTGGGACGTGGGAAACACCCATTTGCGACTCTTGAAGAAGAAGTGACCGACCCGCGAAGGAAAGATGAGGTTCGCCCGAAGTGAAACTTTTTTGCCGAGGAAGGCCAACCTACTCTTGACCTCCAGCTGAATTTGTTTCAATATTCAGCTGACGAACGGAATTTGACCTAACAAGGATGGCGATCGAGATGGCGCAAACACTCCGGCAGGCGGCGGTGATCCCGATCTCGGACGGTCGGGTTTGCATGGTCACTTCCAGTAGTGGCCGACGTTGGGTTCTGCCCAAGGGGATGATCGACGCGGGCCACACTGCTGGCGAAGCCGCCCTGGCCGAGGCCTGGGAAGAAGCCGGACTGGTCGGCGTACTCGCCCAGGAACCGGTCGGCAGTTACCTCTACGAAAAGTACGGCCGAACTCATCACGTCATCGTGTTCGCGCTCACGGTGACCGATGTCGCCGACGAGTGGCCGGAACAGGAACTCCGGCAACGCGAGTGGCTCGACCCGGAAGAGGCCGTCGACCGAATCGAAGAGCCGGGCCTCCGGGAGATCGTCGCCTCCGTGGCCCGCGTCGGCGTGCCGATCTGATTCGGCCAGTGCGGCGCGATCGCCCAAGCGGATCCAAGGCCACACGACACGACTCTGGAGTCGTTTCAGGTGAAGTTCCCGAACATGATCGAACCGATGAACGGACGAGAGATTTGCTGGTGAGCAATTCGCACTCGGCGCTGAAGGAGCGACGTCGAAAGAAGTGAGACGTCCCCTTGAGATGTCCCTTCGTGAGCCACTCAAAACCCGACTCGATAACGGATCGGCTGTCGTCTCGCGCGATGTGCCGTCGAGTCCGCACCCACTCTCAAAGTTGGCCGGGATGTTCCAAGACGATCCGTTGTTTGAGCGATGGCAAAAGTCGATGACCAAGTGCCGCCGGGAAGTTGATGCGGATTCCGGCGGAACCGACGAAGTCAAAACGGCCGCTGAAGCGGTGGCGGGAAGTATATATACTTCCCGCCACTCGACGTGGTCGTCGCGTGGCACTTTAGTCCGCCGAAAATCCCCCGCGATCCCGCGTTTACCTCCAACTCTTGCCGATTCGCCTCGTGCTGGGTAGTATATATACTACCCCAGCACCGTGTATTCGTCATGGCTAAATCACGCATCCAAATAGCTCGTCCCGACATCATCCGGCATTTCGAGCGGTTGCCCGCCAAAGTGTTTCACCACGCCGATTTGGCTCGCATCTTGCGCGAGCAGAGGTCGTTCTGGCGCCTCACGCTCAGCACTTCCACGGCAGCGTTCATTCGGTACCTGATCGACTCGGGGCGACTTTCAGTGTTCGAGTTTCCATTTCCGAATCCGTACAAGCGGAAAGTCGTCTATGCCTGGGGGCAGAGCGCGTTCTACGAGATCGTGCAGGGCATCAGCTCGAAATGCTATTTCAGCCACTATTCCGCCGTCAAGATCCACGGACTTACGGAGCAAACTCCCAAAACGTATTTCATCAACGAGGAACAGCGCCTCGGGAGTTGGCTCGCCGGCAAGCTCACGCAATCGACGATCGACGCCGCCTTCCGAAGGCCCGTTCGGGCGACGAAACGGATCGCGGAGACCAATGATTACCGAGTCGTCTACCTCAACGGCAAGAATACCGGCAATCTCGCCGTCGTCGAGAATGAGTTCACCGGATCGAATGGCGAGCTTTTTGGTCGGATCCGGGTGACCAACCTCGAGCGGACGCTGATCGATCTTTCCGTTCGGCCGAATTACTCCGGCGGGGTCGCCGAGGTTCTGAAGGCGTTCGAATTGTCGCGCGATCAGGTCTCCGTCAATCGATTGGCGGCGACACTCAAGAAGCTCGCGTACATTTATCCTTACCACCAGCCGATTGGGTTCTACCTGGAGCGAGCTGGGTTTCGGTCCTCGGCCCTCGACTTGTTCCGCCGTGTTCCAAGAGAGTTCGATTTTTATCTCGAGCATGGCATGAAGGAAAAGGAGTATGTGAAGGAGTGGAGGCTATTCATCCCGAAGCGGTTCTAGTCGCGCGATCAACTCAAGGACGAAGTCGACGTAAAAGTCGAATTCTTTCAACGTAACGCCAGCCTTCACGGTGGCGACAACCGCCGGGTAACTGGTGCGGTGGAATTCGCGGTAATGGTCGACGATTCGCAACAGCGAGAGCGGAACACGTTTCGAGGCGAAAACTTGAGCGAGAAGCTTCCGGTTCTGTTCCGCCGTCAAGTCGACTTTGCCCGCGTTCACCAAACTATAGAGATCGATGAAGTCCCGCGCCCGCGAACTGCCCGCTCGATCCCGCTTGACGACAGGCCCATACTCCGCCATCTGTTGACAAATCGCGCGAAGCTTTTCGCATGCAATCATCGCGGGGGTATAAACGAAAACGGCGAAGCCGTCGAGTTCCTCGCGGACCTTCCCGATCGTGTATTCGTGCTTGCTGATCTCAATCGAGAATTTCGACGCCCTCCCCAAGCGCAGGGCATTCCGCCTCAGTGCCAACAGATCGTTCTTTAAACCCGAGTCACGCCGAGAGCCGGAGTTCCATACGGTACGCGAACGCGATGCGGATTCG
>JANLUE010000541.1:0-1612 GCA_031363325.1 Gemmataceae bacterium | reverse complement strand
CGATCCCAGCAACTCCCCACGTACGACATCACGATCAAGCCGAGCGGCAGGTAAACTATTTCGTGCCGCTCGCCTTACGCCTCGATCAATCGGTGTGACATTTTCAATCTGAAGCTCGATAGACGCGCGGAGGTTCGTCGGAGCCAAGCGCGGCCTGCGAGCGACGCTACAGGTTCCGAATGACGCGCTCGGCTCCGTCCAACCTCCGCCGCGCGGCTAACGATTTCCCCGACGGCGTCTCCCTTGAGTCAATCCCGCCGAATCGGTAGACCGACCTTCGGCATCCAACCAAACTCCTCCAATCTTTCGCGATCGGTCGGCGAAGTACAAGCGTGAAACCTCTGGCCGTCGGCTGGGGTAGTTATCGCGAAGGGGCTGACTTGAGCGCCGACGACGCTGCCCTGGTTCGCCGTTGCCTCGCCGGGCAGGCGGACGCGCTGCGGGAGTTGATCGAGCGATTCCAGGGGGACGTGTTCGGCCTCTGCGTTCGGATGTTGGCCCATCGGCAAGATGCCGAGGACGTGGTCCAGGAAACCTTCATTCGCGTATTTCGTAGCTTGCGGCGCTGGGACGCGAGTCGGCCGTTGCGGCCCTGGATCCTCGGTATCGCCGTGAATCGTTGTCGGACCTGGCTTGGCCAGCGGGCACGGCGTCCGGAGTTGGCGGACTACCTGCACGAGACGCCCGCGCGGGAAACGACGGACGACTCGGTCGAACTGGTGTCCGAGGTGCGGACGGCGCTTTCGGAATTGCGGCCGGAGTATCGCAGCGTGTTCGTGATGTTCCACGAACAGGGTCGCTCGTACGAGGAAATTGCCGTCGCCCTCGGACGGCCGGTTGGCACGATTAAAACCTGGCTGCACCGGACGCGGCTGGAACTCTTGACGGAATTGCGGCGGCGTGGCATGGTGCCGGCCGACCCGCCCGCGACACCACAATGAAGTCGTTCGACCCGATCACCGAACCCGACCCGAGCCGCCCCGGCTGCGAAGCCGGTCAGGTCGCGCTCCAAAGCATGCTCGATGGCGTGGCCGACTGGGACTCGGCCGAAGCGTCGGAACACCGGGCGAACTGCGTCGATTGTCGCGAGGAATTGTCCCTGGCACGTTCGTTCGTTCAACTCCCCCAGGCGATCGTTCCAAGTGGCCTCGCCGATCGAGTCTTCGTCGCGGCCGACGCCGATCGTCGGTATCGACGCCGGGCCCGATTCATCGGAGCGGGATTCTCCTTGGCGGCCACGCT
The DNA here is from genome assembly GCA_031363325.1 of Gemmataceae bacterium. GTDB lineage: Bacteria > Planctomycetota > Planctomycetia > Gemmatales > Gemmataceae > SIAJ01. The sequence continues at coordinate 370 of JANLUE010000541.1, read as the reverse complement.
GCTCGTCGCGGCCTTCGCGATTCGCAGTCGCGTGCCGGCCGATTCGGCGATCATCGCATCCGGAACGATCTCGCCGAAGGTCGTCGCGGTCGAACCGAAGCCACTCGGCGACTCCGTGGCCGAGGCTCGCGACGCCCTGGTGCAATTGACGAAACGAACCGCGAACGAGACCCGCGAACGATCCGCCTTGTTCGTGCCGAAACTGCCCGACCGCCTGGAAGCCGACGATCGACTCGACCCGCTCGCCGACGCGAGCGCCGGTGCCGCGAAGAGCGTCGAACCATTCGCCGCGTCGGCCAAACGAGCCGTGACCTTCTTCCTGGGCACGAGCCCGAAGTAAACGCGGAATGTTGAACCACAGAGATCACAG
>JANLUE010000516.1:0-10938 GCA_031363325.1 Gemmataceae bacterium | reverse complement strand
GGCGCAGGATGTCGGCGAAGCGGATCAGGATCGGGACGTTGTAGTCTTGTTCGCGAAGCTCGTTGATGAGCAGCTTGAGGTCGATCGCTTGTTCGGGCAGTTTGTTCGGATGAACGGTGACGTGGCCGAGCGCGTTGATGCCGAAGTATCCCTTGCCCCAGTCTTTGATGGCGTAGGTTTCGAGGGAGTCGGCGAGCTTCCAGTTTCGCACGGCTTCCGGATCGGTGCCGGTATGCTCCAGCGGTTTGCCCATTCAAGTGATCCTCGGCCCGCGTGGACCCGGGGCCGGCGTGTCCTCGCCGTGGCCCGAGTGGTCGTCAGGAATGGATACATGATAGTTCGCCGCGCGCGGGCTGCAATCGGCAACGCGCCCCCGTTTCGAGAAATTCTCGCGAGGGCCCTTCGAGCGAATATGGTGACCCCAACGCGAGGGACCGTCCATGTCCACCGACTCCCGGCCGATCGTCGCCATCGGCGAAGTGCTGTTCGATCTGTTCGACGATGGCCCCCGGCTCGGCGGGGCCCCGCTCAACTTCGCCTTCCATTGCCGACAACTCGGCCACCCGGCCGCGATCGTGAGCGCCGTCGGGAACGACGAACTCGGCCGCACGCTTCGGGCCGAGGTTACACGACTCGGTCTGAGCGACGAGTTCATTCGCACCGTGCCGACGCACGCGACCGGGTCCGTGAAAGTCGAACGCGATGCGAACGGCCAGCCGAAGTATGCGATCCGCGAAGATGTCGCCTGGGACCACATTCGCTGGGTGCCGCAACTGGCCGACCTCGTGAAGTCCGCGCGGGCGGTGTGCTTCGGCACGCTGGCCCAACGGATGCCCGAGTCGCGGCAAACGATTCGACGGTTCGTTCGCGAGGCCCCGGCCGACGCCACGATCGTACTCGATCTGAATCTTCGCCCACCGTTTGACGACGAGGAAGTGATCGCGGACTCAGTACGGTTGGCGGATTGGTTGAAGGTGAGCGGCGAAGAGGCGATCGAAGTTTTGAACGCGGTGCAAATGACCGTGCCGCAATTCCCCCCAGGCGGCCGGTTTTGGCAAGCGACGTTGCCGAACCTGTTGCGTTCGCGAACCGGCGTCTTCGCGGTCACGCGCGGCGAGCACGGTTGCGCGGTTGGCAACCGCTCGAGTGTGTTCGAGTTCGCGGCGCATCCGATCGCGGTGGCCGACCCGGTCGGGGCCGGCGACGCGTTCACCGCCGCTCTGCTGACACAAACACTGGACGGCGCGTCGCTCGCGGAGGCCGCCCGATTCGCCAACGCCTACGCGGCGATCGTCGCCTCGAAGCCGGGCGGCACGTGTGTCGTCGCTCGCGCCGAAGTGGAGCGGCTCCATTAGTGCGCCCTCGAGTCGGCCGACTTTCGTTTGGCCAATTCGTTCACCCCAGCCGCCCGCACCGGGGCGCGCCGCACGGCGGGCCGACGCCGCACGCGCTGGCTTGGGGTTGGCTCAAGGGGGCGGCGGGCAGGCTCAGTTCGCGGCGGGCGCCGACCGACCCGCACGAGGGGCATTCGACGGTCGCCACGTCGGCCTCGCGTCGGACCAGTCGTTCGAACTTGGAACCGCACTCGGAGCAGGAGAAATCGTACAGGGGCACCTTCGCTCCTCAATTCGATTGGCGACGGCGCTTGTAGATTTCGCTCGCGCGCAACAGCACGCCGCGTTCGCCTTCGGTCAAACTTTCCTTGCCGTGCTTCGTGACCTTGGCGAGCACCTCGTCCAGCTTGGCTTCGAGATGCTCGTCGACGAGCCCGCCCGTTGGGCGCGAGCTTCCGCCGGCCGCCGCCGTGGCGGCGGGCTCGGGCTGGGGTTGCTCGCGAGTCACCCGCAAACGCGGCGTGGGCATCCGCCGGACCGAGCGACCTTCGCCGCCCGACGGCAACCAATTCAAAACTCGCAGCGTGTACGCATGATAAACGAAGGCGAACCCCGCGCCGGCAATGTGGACCGAGACGGCCGCCGGGTTGACGCCCCGATGGAGTACGCCGGCAACGTCCGTCAACGCATACACCCCGACCAGGAGCCAGACCGGCACCGAGACGAAGAACAGCGAAATCGATCGACCGGGGAAGTGCAACGCGAACAAGACCAGGATCGCGGTCACCGCCCCGGATGGCCCGAGCAAGATCGGCGTGTCGGCCGTGATCGCCGCGATGCCGACGTAGACCGCTCCGCCGAGGATCGTCGTCAGGACGAAAAACCCGAGGTATTCCTTCCAGCCGTATAGGTCCTCGACCCCGTGCCCGATCCAGACCAGGAACACGCACGTGAAAATCACGTGGTAAAAGTTCACTGGGTCGTGCACGAGCGCGTAGCTCGCGACTCGCCACACTTCGCCTTGCAGAACCTTGTTCGGGTCGAGTTGCAGCGTCTCGGTCATCTGGCCGACCGCCGGCGGGTTCCGCTGCGGGGCCTCGTCGCGGCTGGCGATCTGGGCCACGTACAGTACGGCGTAGGCGATCACCAGAGCGATCGTCGCTTGCGACCGGGCGAACGGGTTGCGCCAGCGGCTGTCCTCCCGGTAATAGTCGCGGTCCTGGATGCCCATACCGGCCCCCGTCTCGGCGCATACTCGCGTGTTGATTGTTTTAACATACCCAACCGCCGAACGGAAGGGCCAGAGCGCGAGTCGTTTCAATCCGACTCATTTTTCCGTGGCCTCGAACCCGTTCGCCGGTTAGATTGGCCCGGCATGAACCAACCCGGCCAACTTCCGCGTGTGATCGGTTACGTGATGGCGACGGCCATCGTTGTCGGTACGGTCATCGGCTCGGGGGTCTTCAAAAAAGCCACTCCGGTCGCGCAGGCCGTGCCGCAGTTCGGGCTCGCGATGCTCGCCTGGGTGCTCGTCGGCGCGATGACGTTGATCGGGGCCCTGGTCCTCGCGGAAGTCGCGGTCATCGTGGGTCGGGCCGGTGGAAACTATGCGATCCTTCGGGACGCCTACGGTCGTTGGGCCGGATTTCTGTGGGGCTGGGTCGAGTTCTGGATTATTCGCTCCGGGTCGATCGCGGCCCTGGCGACCATCTTCACTGAATCACTGCACGACATTTTACGTCAGGCTCATCCCGACGGGCCGAACATCGAGTTGTTCGGCACCTGGGGTCGGGCGGCCGTCACCGCTGGCGTGATCCTGGTTCTTGGCGTTGTGAACGGACGCGGCACCCGGATCGGCGGCGGCTTGCAGATTGTCGTGACCACCGTCAAGGCACTCTCACTTCTTGGGATCGCGCTCCTTCCCGTAATCATCTTGGCCCTGGTCGATTCGCCACGCGAACGGCCGTCCGTAGCTCGGCTCTCGCCGTTGTGGCCCGATGACTGGACGCTGATCGACTGGTCGAAATTCGGCGGGGCGCTCGTCGGGGTGTTCTGGGCCTACCACGGCTGGATGAACATCGCCCCGATCGCCGAGGAAGTCAAGAACCCGCAACGGAACATTCCGCTCGCACTTCTATCCGGCGTGTTGATTTTAATTGTGCTCTATCTCGGCGTGAACCTGGCTTACTACCTGGTAATCCCGTCGAATGAGATCGCCGCGTTGAAAGATCGGACCGTGGCCGGCGAGTTCTGCTTTCGTTTGCTCGGGTCCGTTGGAATGATCGTCGCGTCAACCGCCGTGATGATTTCGGTCTTTGGCGCGTTGAACGGCAACTTACTTGTCGGCCCACGACTCCTGTTCGCGATGGGTCAAGACGGCTTGGCCCCGAAGGCGCTCTCGCAACTGCACCCCCGGTACCAAACCCCGGCCGCGGCCCAGGCGGTCCTCACCGGCTGGTCGATGCTCTTGGTCGTCGGAGTGGCGATCATCGCGCCAGCGGAAAAGAGTGCCTTCGACATCATCACGGACTTCGCCATGTTCGGGGCGTTGAGCTTCGAGACCCTGGCTGTCGCCTCGATCTTCGTGTTCCGCAAACGCTTCCCGAAGTCCGAAGTCGCGTTGCCGTATCGCTGCCCACTGTTCCCCGTCTTGCCGATCATCTTCGTCTGCGGCCTCACCGCCGTGCTCGTGAACATGTTCTGGTCGCAGACGCGCGAGGCCGCGACCGGCGTCGGGTTCATCCTGGTCGGGGCGATGGTCTACATGTTCTTCGGTCGACGGGGTTGAGCCGTGCGCATACTGTTGTTCCCGGTCGGCTCGGCGGGCGACGTGCATCCGTTCGTGGCGATCGGCCGGCGACTCGTCGAGCGCGGCCATGAGGTCACGCTGTTTGGAAATGGCCACTTTCGGGATGTGATCGAGAAGGCCGGCGTTCCATTCGTCGAGGCGGACCCGGCCAGCGACTTCATCGAGATGCAGGATAAGGTCGATCTGTGGAAGCCGCTCAAGGCGTTCAAGGTTCTGTTCGGCGGGCAACGATTCGGCGACTTCCTGAGGCGACACTATCGTCTCGTCGAGCAGCACCTCGTGCTCGGTGAGACAGTCGTCGTGGCTGGTTCGCTGGCCTTCGGGCCGCGATTAGCTCGGGACAAGTTCTCGTTCCCGCTCGTCACGGTTCACTTGCAGCCGGTCGTGTTCATGAGCCTGGAAAGGACGCCCGTCTTCGCCGGCGGTGGGATGCGGCCGGGGTATCCGCGCTGGCTCAAGCGAATCCTGTTTTGGATCGGCGATCGCTGGATCGTGGACCCGGTGATCGGCCCCAACTTGAACCCGTTGCGCGCGGAACTTGGACTTCCGCCGATTCGGCGAATCCTCACGAGTTGGATGCACTCGCCGGACCGGGTGATCGGCCTGTTCCCCGATTGGTATTGTTCGCCGGCCTCCGACTGGCCGCCGCAGACTCGCGTCACCGGCTTCCCGCTCTTCGATCGCCGCGAGGACAAGTTACCCGAGGCGGTGACGGAGTTCCTGGAGCGGGGACCGGCCCCGGTCGTGGTCACGTTTGGCTCGGCGATGAAGTTCGCGGCCCCGTACTTCGCGGCCGCCGCCGAGGCGCTGAAGTCGCTTGGCCGACGGGGGATTTTCCTGACCCCGTTCACCGAGCAGCTTCCGGCCAACTTGCCGGACACGATCGCGCACTTCGACTACGTCCCATTGGGCCAGTTGCTGCTGCGCTCGAGCGCGTTGATTCACCACGGCGGCATCGGTACGGCGTCGCAAGCCCTGGCGGCCGGCGTACCCCACCTGGTCGTCCCGTTTGCCCACGATCAGCCGGACAACGCCGATCGATTGGTTCGACTGGGTGTGGGCCGAACGATCAAGCCGAACCGATTCACGGCGAAGCGAATCGTGCGAGCGCTGAAGGAACTCGATTCGAACGAAGTGCGTGAAGCGTGTACTGCGATCGCGGCCCGATTCGAAGGGACCGATCCGATTGGGGCGACTTGCGAGTTGATCGAGGCCGCGGGGGACGAGTCAAAAGTCAGCCCGCCGCGTTCAAGTCGCGAGTCGTGATGCAACCCCGGAGCCGCCCGCCAGATCGGGCGATCGCTTCGTGCGCGGCGTCGGCTTGCGGCGAGTCCCAGTCGTCCTGGCGCAGGACCAAGTACATGGCGTCGCCCGCCTTGGCCCATTCGCCGAGCGCCGGCATGGCCGCTTCGACGAGCACCCATTCGAAGCGAGCCCGCAATTGATCGAGCACGGCCGTCAGGCGGGCCGATTCCGCGGCACCGAGTTCCGCTCGACCGGCCGGCAGGACGAACAGGCCATCCACGCTCGTGCGATGAACGGCGAGGCCGAGCGGGATCGATCGGGCGAGCAACTCGCGTAGCCCCGGCGCGGCGGGCACGCCGAACATTGAGCCGGCCGACCCCGGTGCGCGATCCGCTTCGACGACCAGGACACGGCCCAGCCCATCGCCGGCCCGCGTGACCGCCAGGTTCGCGACCGTCGAGCCGGCCGAGCGCATGGCCGACGTGAAGACCAGGACCGGCGAACGACCGGTGGGGTGTTGGGCCGCGATCCCGTCCACGAGACGGCGATATTGTCGAGCGACCGGGTTCTCGGGCGTGTGATAGGCCACAAGGTCCGGCGACAACGGCCCCGACTTGGGCATCGTCTCGGGCGTCAACAGTTGAAACGAGAGATCGGTCCCGATGGCCGAGACCATGAGGGCCGGTGGACGAATTGGTGGACTCGGGGCTTCGATTTTCTCGACGACCGGAGGAACGACTTTCGCCCGTGGCCCGCCGACTTCTATGTACGGCAGGCCATCGTTGTCCGAGGGCAAGTCGTCGGCCGACATCGGCACGAGTTCGACGTTCGGCGGCGGTTCGAGGTCGGCCGTCGGGAATGGGATGGCCGCGACGGGTTCCGCGTTCGCGGACCGTCGATGCCGACCACCCAATACCTCGAACGTCCGGCCCATTCTCGATCTCCCAACACATGCGAGTTCGTTGATTCAACCGACCCGGTCCGTCGGCCCGGCCCACGGCAACGGGCCGGCCACCTCGGCTTCTTCGCCGTACACGTAGGTCGGCGGCCCGTCGTCCATCGGCAAAATCACGGGCGGAAACGGCAGCGTCGATCGGCCCGCGTCGGTCGTTGAACGCGGCTCCGGGAGCGACAGGACGGGGATCATTCGCACCGGCTCGTCGTGCTCGAACTCCCGCTCCGCTTCGGCGACCGGGTCGAGCCCGAGCCGCGTCACCGCCTCGACGGCCGCTTCCGCATCGACCAGATCGTTGCCCGCCTGGTCGGCCAGCACGAACGCCAGGTGGGCCGCCTGATTCAAAACCCGCGGGATGCCGTTCGCCGCGTGGGTCAGGATGTCGAGCACGTCTTCGCCGAACAACGAGTCCGGTCGCCCGCCGGCCACGCGGACGTGGTGCAACAAGTAGTCGGCCGACTCTTCGCCACCGAGCGGTTCGAGCCCGGCCCGCACGATCAACCGTTGGCGCAATGCTTCGAGGCCCGGCTTCTTCAACGTCTCCTCAATCTCCGACAGCCCCACGAGCAATACCTGAACCGCCTTACCGTCCTTGCCTTCCAGGTTGCCGAGCAGCCGAAGTTCTTCGAGCACGTCGGCCGCGAGATGGTGTGCCTCGTCAACCACGATGAACGTCTTGCCACCCTGGCGATAGTGGTCGAGGCACGATTCCGTGACGGCCAGCCGGGCAACCTGTTCCGTGAGCCCCTGGTACGGCAATCCCAGATCGAACAGGATCGCCTGGAGCAGGTCCCCCTTCCGGGACACGTGGCTATTCGTCAACAACACGGCGCGCACGGAGTCGTCGATCGATTCCAGCAGACGGCGAGCGACCAGTGTTTTGCCGGTCCCGGGCGAGCCGGTCAGGAGCAAAAGCGAGTCGTCGTCGTCGAGGGCCTGGCGCAGTTGGTCGAGCGCGGCCTCGTGGGTGTCGGCCGGGTAATACGCATCCGTATCCGGCGTTGGGCGATAAGGCCGGCGCCGCAGCCCAAAGCGCGAGAGATCCATGGCGCTGCCTTCCTGCCGGTCCGCGGAAACTATCTCCCCCGTCCGGAAGGATCGGCCACCAACCCGATGCTACTTAAGGAGCATCTCTGCGGACGGTCGGAATCGGGTCCTGCCGCCGTCGAATGGGCGGTCTATCCCGATGCCGGCAAGCGGCGTAGAATTGACCAGGCAACCGGGGAGGTTGGCCGAGTGGTTTAAGGCGACGGTCTTGAAAACCGTTGTGGGGGAAACCCTACCGTGGGTTCGAATCCCTCACCTCCCGTTGTTCTTTGCCCTTGCGAGTTTGCCATGACGCCGGACTTCGTCGCCGAACAACGCCGTTACCTCACGCGCCGATGGTTCTTCCGCGATTGCGGCGTCGGCCTCGGCTCGATGGCGCTCGCTTCCTTGCTGAATGAAACGTCGGCCGCTCCCACCTCGCCCACGGACCTGATGGCGCCGAAGAAGCCGCACTTCCCGGCCAAGGCGAAGAGCGTCATTTTCCTGTTCATGGCGGGCGCGCCGAGTCATCTCGAACTGTTCGACAACAAGCCCGAACTCGCCAAGTACGACGGCAAGCTGCCTCCGGCCGACTTGCTCAAGGGTTACCGGGCCGCGTTCATCAATCCGAACTCCACGTTCCTCGGGCCGAAGTTCAAGTTCGCGAAGCATGGCAAGTCGGGCGCGGAACTTTCGGAACTCCTGCCACACCTGGCGACCGTGGCCGACGACATCGCGATCTGCAAGTCGATGGTCACCGACGCGTTCAACCACGCGCCGGCCCAGATCTTCATGAACACTGGGTCGCAGCAGTTTGGCCGGCCGTCGCTTGGTTCGTGGGTGACCTACGGCCTCGGCAGCGAGTCGAAGGACCTGCCGGGGTTCGTCGTGTTCAGCTCCGGGAACAAGGGGCCGAGCGGCGGGCAATCGAACTGGGGCTCGGGGTTCCTTCCGACGGTCTATAACGGCGTGCTGTTTCGTTCGGCCGGTGACCCGGTGCTGTTCCTTTCGAATCCCCCGGGCATCGACGCCAAGACGCAACGCGATTCGCTCGACGCGATCAAGGCCCTGAACGAGAAGCGGCTCGGCGTCACGGGCGACCCGGAAATCGCCACGCGAATCAATTCATTTGAGATGGCGTACCGAATGCAATCGAGCGCTCCGGAATTGATGGACCTCGCCAAGGAATCGAAGAAGACGCTCGAAATGTACGGAGCTGAACCGGGCAAGCCGTCGTTCGCCAACAACTGTTTACTCGCCCGGCGACTGGTCGAACGCGGCACGCGGTTCGTGCAACTGTTCCATGAGGCGTGGGACCATCACGGCGGACTGGTCGGCGGCTTGAAGGCGGAGTGCAAGAAGACCGATCAGGCGGCCGCGGCCCTGATCAAAGATTTGAAACAACGCGGCCTGCTCGATTCGACCCTGGTCGTCTGGGGCGGGGAGTTTGGCCGCACGCCGATGGTCCAGGGCGGCAACGACGGGCGCGACCACCATCCGAATTGTTTCTCGATGTGGATGGCCGGCGGCGGCATCAAACCGGGCGTGACCGTCGGCCAGTCGGACGAATTCGGCTTCAACGCGACCGAGGACAAAGTTCACGTTCACGACCTGAACGCGACAATCCTACATCTGCTCGGCTTCGACCACACCAAGCTAACGGTCCGCTTCCAGGGCCGCGACTATCGGCTGACGGATGTGCACGGCGAAGTGGCGAAGAAATTGGTGGCCTAACTCGAATCCGATTGAGTTTGAAGTTCGTTTCCAGGGTCGATCGCCGCGCGACCTACCCTGGCTTACGGTCGACCTTGTCACTATTTCAAGATCACAATCTTGCCCGCATTCGCTTGCACCGGCTGCGATTCGCCGACCGCGCCCGTGAACGTGATTTCCACTTTGACGCCCGCTTTCAGATCGTCGAACGACGCTTCCTTCAGTTCGCGGCCGACCTGCTTGTAGATCTTCGTCGCCTTGGTGACCTTCACGAGGGCCTTGTCGAACTCCGTGTCCTTGTCTTTCTTGCCTTCGACGAGCAGGTTGCCGACGATGCCGGCCGCCTTGTCGTCGTCGCCGGCCGGCGAGGCCGACGAGAGGGGGCCGCGAATCGAGACCTTTGGGTCGGCGGCCGAGAGGCTCGCGGCGAACACGAACATCAAGCCAAGAGTTGCCAAGCGCATGGATGTCCCTCATGAAGGAGAGTGGTTTCAGTTGACGCTATGGACGCCGGGCCTGTGCGACCCGAAGAAATCCCGGCTTGTGACATGAAGCGGTTGTGTTCCACGCGGCACTATGGCAGAATGCTCTCCTCCCTCGGAGACACCTCATGTACCGCATTCTGATTTTCGCCCTCGCCATGCCAACGTGCGTCGTGGCCGCTCCCGCCCTGAAAACGACGGAGGCCCGAATCCTTTATGTCGCCGGGCCCGACGGCGACTTGCAAATCTATTCCGTCCGCACCGACGGGACCGATGTCCAAAAACTCACCACGGCGAAAGGGAATCATATGTTCCCGTCCTGGTCGCCGGACGGCAAGCAAATTGCTTATACGCTCTCGGTCGCGGGGCGACAGGAAATGTTCGTGATGGACGCGAGTGGCAAGAATGCCAAGGCGATCATCGCCGGCACCTCGTTCAACCGTGGTGCCGCCTGGTCACCGGACGGCAAGCGGATCGCGTTGACGCGCCACACCGGCACAACCTGGAACGTGTTCGTTATGGACGCCAACGGCGCGAACCTGAAGAACCTGACCGAATCGAACTTCTACGACGCCGACCCCACCTGGTCGCCGGACGGCAAACAGATGTGCTTCACATCGACGCGGCGCGGCAACGGGTTTTGCCTCTACGTGATGGACTCCGATGGTCGAAACGTGAAAGAGTTGACGACCCAGGGGAATCAGAACGGCTTCGTCTACCCGGCCTGGTCGCCGGACGGCAAGCGGATCGCCTACGCGGACCCGGCCGCCGGCGGACTGGAATTGTTCGTGATCGACATTGATGGCAAGAATCGCAAACAGTTAACGAACGAAGGCGGTCAGAATTCGTACGCCTCGTGGTCGAAGGATAGCAAGCGAATTGCGTTCGCGCATTTCAATGGCGTGAAAGGGGCCGTCAAATTGGTCGACGCCGACGGAACGAACTTGAAGACGATTGTCGAGATCGATCAAACTGTGCCGGAAGGCGGCCGCGTGTCGCTGCGGCCGTAAGCCCACTACGCGTCGACACCCGAATGCGCCCCGATGATCCGCAAAACGCTGTCGTGATCGAACCAAGCCGTCTTCCTCGCGCCAGGTGGTGTGCCGATCACGCCATCGCGAATCACGATCGCGCTTGAATGATCGACCTCGAATCGCTTCCCGCCCTGCAACTCAACGGTGAATACTTGGAACGGTTGTTTGAGTCGGAGGCTGTTCAAAATCGTGTCGAAGTTATCGCTCGTCATCGGAACCTCCGGGTCGCGGGTAGGAGAATTCTACGCGACAAAAGCGTCAAACTCAATCGTTCGCCTTCTGGAAGTCGACGGCGCGGCTGCCGACTCGCGCCAGGAACCGCGTCTTCTGCGCCGGCGTT
>JANLUE010000479.1:0-3030 GCA_031363325.1 Gemmataceae bacterium | reverse complement strand
ACGCAGCCGGTTCGCCATTTCGTGTTGGGCGACAGTCATTGACCCGCGACGCCGACCTGAAGGGCGCTCTAGACTCATTCCTTCTTCAACTTCGCGCTCGGGGTCGCGTCGCCTTCGGCAAGCTTCAGCGCGTACTTCAGGCCGCCGATCAAGTGGGCCTGATACTTCGGGTTCGACCACACTTCCTTGCGGTGCCCGAATGACGTGTAGAAGCTGCGGCCCTTGCCGATCTCCTGGCACCACGAGATCGCGTAGTCGGCGTCGGACCGGGGTGCGTCCTTTCCGCCCCGCGCGAGCAAGCTGCCGTGCGTGTCCTTCGTGATGCTCAGGATGATGTGCAACTTCTCGCGGGAATACGGCGCATCCTTGAAGATGTACATCTCGTCCTCGAACGGTTCATCGTCCTTGAACTCGGCGGCGGCCGGGTGCTTCGGGTCCTCGACGCGAATCTTGATCTTTTGAAAGCCCCCGGGGTGGGTCTTGAAGTAGGCCCCGATCAGGTCGCCGTACAGTTCGTTCGACGGCCGATCCTTGTGCGGGTACAGCGTGTCCGAGCCGCAGTGCGTGCCCGCGATCGCCCCGCCGGCCTTCACCCATTCCGAGAGGGCCGCCACTTCGTCGTTCGCCAAGGGGTTGCCGGTCGTGAAGAACAGCACGCCATCGAACTTCTTCAGCGTCTCGGCGTTCACCCGGCCGCAATTCTCCGGCTCGACGGGCACGCCCGTCGTCTTGCGGAAGTTTTCCGCGTATTTGGCGAAGTCCGGGCTCTTCGTGTCACGCGTGTAGCGGAAGCAAGTAACATCGATTCCGGCCTTCGGGCCAATCTCTTTCAAGATCTTTTCCGCGAGACCAACGGAATCGTGGATGAACCCGCCCGAATCGGTGACCAGGAGAAGTTTCTTGTTGTCGGCTCGAGCCGGAACGGCCAGCAGGCCGAGGGCCAGAACGCATCCAAGGAATCGCATGTGTGTCTACTCCGGAGAGGGGGAACCGCTGTTGTAGGCCCCCTGGCCTTCGACGGCGTCGATCAAGTTGAAGAACAACGTCTCGAGGTCGGCTTGATGATGCCGCTCCCGAAGCTCCGCGAGCGTGCCCGACTCGAGCACCCGGCCGCGATGCACGATCGCCACCCGATCGCACAGCTTGTCCACTTCGCTGAAGATGTGCGTCGAATAGACGATGCACTTGCCCCGCGCCCGCAGCGACTGCACCTGGCGAATGACGGCCCGTTGAACCAACACATCGAGCCCGTTGGTCGGTTCGTCGAAGATCAAGACGGGCGGGTCGTGAACGAGCGCCCGGGCGATGGAAACTTTCTGCTTCTGGCCGGTGCTCATCTTCGAGCCGGGGACATCGCGAATGTCGGCCATGCCGAAGGCGTCGAACAACTCGGCCACCCGGCGGGCGAGTTTCTCGCCCGTCAGGCCGTGCAGTCGGCCGTAGTACTCGACCATCTCGCGCGCCGTCATTCGATCGTAAACGCCCGTATTCGCCGAGAGGAAGCCGACGTGCCGCCGGACGTCGTCGGCCTGGGAGAGTACGTCGAACCCGGCGACACGCGCGGAGCCGGCCGTCGGCTTGAGCAACGTGCACAGGATGCGCAGCGTGGTCGTCTTGCCGGCCCCGTTGGGCCCGAGCAGCCCGAGGATCTCGCCGGGCCGGGCGTTGAACGAAACGCCATCGACGGCCCGAACCGGCCGACCGGCCGCGTCGCGGAATTCCTTGCACAGGCCGACAACTTCAATCATTTCGGGGAGCGTTTCTCAATTGTTTCGGCTCACGTCGTTCCACCGGCCACGATGCGATGGGCCGCGAAAATCAACGATTCTCTTCGGCCCGACACGCGGATGGCAAACGGGATCGGTCGTAGCCGCGTCGTGTAATCGAATCGTGCTTCGCCTTCGTCGCGAAGGGATTGAAGTCGCACGTCGTTCAGCACTGGCGTGAGCAACTCGGCCAGGTTGGCCGCGTCGATTGGATGAACGTCGGCTTCGCGAAGTACGCCATCGACTTGAAGGACGGGCGGCTTGCCGGGTTCGACGAGCAGGTCCGTCGCCCCCAATCTCGCGGCGTATTGCAGGAGCTTGTCGATCTCGGGCCCGCGCTCGTTCATGGCTCTGACCAATCTTAGGGCGGTAGTCGAAAAGATCATGTCACTTGTGGGCACCTTGGAAGGCCGCCCTACGCCGCTTCTCGGAGCAACGAAATCAGTAGCGCCGTGCAACCTTGTTCGGACCACAACTCCGCGTGGTACGAGCCGGCCGCGGATCGTTGATAGTCGCCAGGAAGGAGCACGGTGCCATCGACGCAGCGCAAGTCGCCGGTGAGCATCAGGATTTCCTCGACGCCCGCGTGGCGATGGGCCGGGAGGCGAGCCCCGGGGTCGAGGCGCACGATGCGCGTCAACCGCCTGTTTTCGCGGTCCTTGAACAGGATTCGTTGAAAACGACCCGGCACCGTGGACGGCTCCCACTGCGCTTCGCTGTCGCGCAACACGATGGCGTGAACCAGTTCCAACAGCTTCGCGCGAACGCGCTCGGGCGGGTCGATTGGCGTGACCGTGTCGGCAAGGACGGCCGCCAGATCCAGATTGGAATCGGCCGTCGGGCGAAGTTCGTGGGGGAAGTCGAGGTCGGTCACGCGTTCGGTCCTTCCGTTTCGCCGAGGGCCTTTCGCAGCCGTTGCAGGCCGAGGCGGATCCGCGTTTTTGCCGTGCCAACCGGGATGCCAAGTTCCGTCGCCACCTGATCGTACGTTCGGCCGCCGAAGAACGCGAGTTCGATCGCCGTTCGTTGCTCGATGGGGAGTTCGCGGAGCGCTCTTCGGGCCTTGGCGGCGGAATCGGCCATCTCGACGGCGGACTCCGACTCGGAGAGTACGGCCGGCTCCTGGGGGTCGGATGTCTTCTTCGACGGTTTTTGGCGAAGTCGGTCGAGGGCGCGCGATCGAGCCAACATCACGAGCCAGCCCGCTGGCGAGGCTCGGGCCGGGTCGAAACGGTCCGCTTGCCGCCACGCCTGAAGGAAGGTT
>JANLUE010000478.1:0-8094 GCA_031363325.1 Gemmataceae bacterium | reverse complement strand
CCTGGCCACCGAAGCCGCCGCGTTGGCCGCCCTGGCCGAACCCACCACCGGGCCCGCCGAAGCCACCGCCAAATCCGCCGAACCCACCGGGCTGGCCGAACCCACCGCCGCCAAAGCCGCCCTGGCCGAATCCGCCGCCCCGATTGCCGCCGAACATGCCGCCACCCTGGGCGGGCGCGCGGCCCTGGATCGCGTCCAGGACGCTTTGCACCATGTTCGGATCGATGCCCTTGACCGGCACCAACTCGACGACCTTGGTCGAGTCCTTGGCGCGTTTCTCCATCTCGTCGACGAGCGTCTGGATGTCCTTCCGCATGTTCTCGGTGGCCGTGCCGTAAATGCTGTTCGTGCGATCGTCGGCCGCGAGCGTCAGGCCCACTTGCTTCGGTCGGCCCAGCGAATCGAGCGGTTGCTGACGGCCCCCGCCGCCGCCGAATGGGAAGCCGCCGCCGAACCCGCCACCAAGCCCGCCCTGAGTCTGCGAAGCGGCCTGGTTCGTCTGCTCGCGATAGACCGTCAGTAGCAGGTCGACCACCTCGGTCGCGACCGCGAACTTCAACGGCCCGATCGTGAACGCCTTGACGACCGCGTTCGAATCGAGCGGCCCCGCGTCGATGACGGTCTTCAGGAGCGCGTCGATCGTCATCAGGTCGAGCGGCTTCGCGCGAACCAGAAGCGAGTTGCTCGATTGCTCGGCCACGATGCGAACACGCGGCGGTTCGGCCGGCGTCTCGGGCTGTCGCTGTCCGAAGCCAGCGAATCCACCGCCACCGCCGAACGCCGCGAACGGGTTCTGGTTGCGGTTCTGCTGACCCTGTTGTTGCGTGCCGTTGAACCATTCGCTCAACACGCGGGCCGCCTCGGCCGCGTTCGCGTTGTTGAGCCGGAAGACCCGGAAATCCTCGCCGCCCTTGATGATCAGTTGCGCGAGCTCCGTCGCCATGGCGACCATGGCAGGATCGTCGCCGGTGATAATCAATCGATTGCCGACGGCCGTGATCGTGATACCGCCCTTCTTCGGTTCCTTGGCATCCTTCGGCTTTGAAGGATCGACGAGTTGCTCGGTGTACGAGATCGGCTGCGTGGGCATCAGGTCGCGAACGCCGAGGCCGATCGTCTTCGGCAGCCCAGGCTCGACCGGGGGGATCTTCTTCGGTTCGGGCATCTTGGGCGGCGGTGGAGGCGCGTTCGGCGTGTTGACCTTCACGTCCTTGCCCATGCCTTCGAGCAAGCGCTGCAGGCCTTCGGCGAGGTTGCCGGCGTTGCCTTCCTTGAGCTGAATCACTCGCAGCGTCGCACCGACATCGCCGGGTCCGCCAGCATCGCCACCAGCAAGGACCCGAATCGCCTGTTCGACCTCCGTGATCTGCTCGGGCTTGGCCCGAACGATCACGCCGGTGCCGGCCGCGTTCTTGTCGATGAACGGCCCCCCTCGGGCCGGCTCCATGAACATGCCCTTCAAGATGGTGAGCGCGTCCCCGGCGTCCATTGAGCCGGTCGAAAGCGACTTCACGGTCGCGTTGTTCGTCTTGCCGAACGAGTTGATCGTTGCGGCAATTTCCAGGTGGTCGTCCGGCGTGCCGAGCACCATGACCTGATTGCCATTCAGAGCCCGGAACCGCACCGAAGTTTGTCGGTACTGTTCGGACATTGCGGCCGCGAACGCGTCGGCCGTTCCGGCGGCGACCGTGTAGTTTTGGAAGATCGGCTTGCCGGGGATCAACTTGTCGGTGCCGATATCAAACTTGGTCAGGAACGCCTTCGCCTGTCCGACCTTGTCGGCCGACGCGTTGACGTAGACGGTGTTTGTCGTATCGTCCGCGATGATGTTCGTCGGTCGGCCACGCTGGCCGAAGCCGCCGCCGCGCTGTCCTCCGCCTCCAGGTCCGCCACCACCGAATCCGCCCGGCTGGCCACCGCCAAACTGGCCGAACTGGCCGCCGAATTGGCCACCGCCGAGTTGAAGCTGGAGACCACCGAACTGGCCGCCACCAAATTGTCCTCCACCGAATCCGCCACCTTGCGGCTGATCGGCACTGCGGAGCAACTCGCGGAGGTGATTGGCCGCGTCGCGTGCTTTCACGTAAACGCACTTGTGGGACATCTGCTCCGACGTGCTATCCCCGTCCTCGCTCGCCATCAGGTCGTCGGTGATTCGCTTCAGATTGCCGGCGTAGTCGATCATGAGCAGCGAGTTCGTGCCCTGTAGGGCCACGCACTCGCCGATCTTGGACATCATCTTCTTGACGTCCGCGACCTGATCCGGGGCGCTCAGAATCTTGAGCTGGAGCATGACCTGGACGACATCGCGCTGAGCGTGCGCTTTCAGGTCTTTGGGCTCGACGCGGCGAACGAGTTGGGGGTCGATCGCCAGGTCGGCCTTCCACAGGCGGAAGGTCGTCTCACCGCGAATCAACACGGAGTTCTTGGACAGCAGCGACTCGTTGATGATGTCCGTGAGGCCGGAGATCGTGTACTGTTTCGGCTGCTTGGTGACCGGGTCCTTCGGCGGCGAGAAATTGAAGGTTCCGTCCGGCGGCTTCTCGACGCTGTTGAACGCGAGACCGGTCTCGTCGGCGTAGATTTGCATCACCTCGGCCCACGGCTTGTCGGCCATGGCGAAGGCGATGAGCTTCTCCTTGACGGCCGGCTTGTCGGCCTTCGGGGCTTCGACCTTGGGGTCGGCCTTCACTTCCTTGATGGGGATGGGCGGGACCTCGACGAGCGGGTCGGCGGCCCAGACGACCGCGGCCCCGCTGGCCAGGGTGCTCGCCAGAGCCACGCCGGCGAACGAACGTACCCAGCGCTTCGGCCAAAAAGATCGACGCGGTGCCTTCGACATGGCGGATGCTCCCCCGACGAGTGGCGCCCGGTCCCCCATGACCGAACGCGAACTGGCAGCGAACCGGCCGATCCGACGGCCGTTGTCTTCGATACCTTCGGCACGACCGGTTTTCATTATTGACCGGAAGCCGGAAGTTTCAGAAAGGGCTCATGTCTGGGGCAAGGTGGGCGAACTCCCCCGACCGTATTCATTTGGGCAGGCGTCAAGGTCAACGCAACCTGCCAACTGCCCGCGTATGCTGCTATAGCCCAATGGCGAACTGCTCGCGTAAGCCGCCGGATCCCGGAAGCGCCCGCCCTTGCCAAGCGGCGAACCGGCTGCGTAAGCTGCCGGGTCCAGTTCTTCCCGGAATCGCCCGCCATGGCCCAATGGCGAACCGGCCGCGTAAGCCGCCTGGTCCCGTCCCCCAAGTGCCCGCCATCGCCAAGCAACGAACCGGCCGCGTAAGCCGCCGGGTCCCGTCCCCCAAGTGCCCGCCATCGCCAAGCGGCGAACCGGCCGCGTAAGCCGCCGGGTCCTGTCAACCGATTGCGGATCGCCCGTATCCTTGACTAACGGCCCGCGCCTCGTCCGACAACCAAATGATCCACGCCCCATCTTGATCGCGCACATAGCAGATCGCGCCTATCCAACTCGACTCTGTGTCCAGTGCGCGCTTCGAGCCGCGATCCGCCCACCATTCTTGCCGACCAAATTCACGGTTCAACGCCCGGCTGCCGTAACTCTTCCAGTCCCGCAACATTCCCGAGGGTTTCGGATCTCCGGGTACTCCAAAAACCACATGAACGTGCGTCGCGAGGATCGCGACCGCATCGATTCGCCAGCCGCGAATGTTCGCCGTCTCAAACATCTGACGCAGGAGTTCCTTCGCGTGGACTTCCTCCAGATAAACCGGAGCCTGTTTCAGGATCGTTTTGACATAGGCCGTCAGAACCGGAATCGATGGTCCGGCGGGCCGACCGGGGACGTTCTCGGAGCGGCGTTCGCCGGTAATCGATTCGTAGGCGCCGACGAATCCTTCCTCGCCGGGAAGCCAAGTGCCGTAAGTCCTCCACGTGAAGAACCAGAGCCGATCCATTTCGAACTCCGCACTGCGATACCAGCATTTCGCGATGGCGTCTTTCAGGCTTCACGGGACCCGGCGGCTTACGCGGCCGGTTCGCCGTTTGGCCATGGCGTACGTTCGCTATGGCGGCATCTTCTCCTCACCGCCCCCGATCAATGCTCACCGTGTTCTCGACTGGCCCGATCGGCGGTTTCTCCGTCAGGGCGGGCGTTGGACTCAGGCGGTAGAACACTTCGCGCCAGGCCTCGCGGCTGAGCAGGTACGGCTTGGCCGGGGCGGGCGACTTGTAGTCGCGATCGTTCGACGGGATCAACGATTGACCCATCGCCACGCGGAACACCTTACCCTCCGGAACCGTCACGAACGCACCCGGCCCGCCGCCCAGGAGCGCGAGCGGCATCGGCTTCGGAACCGGCGTCTCGTCCGTCACCGGATCGATCCGCTCGACGATCACGGCCAGGGTGTCCAGCACGCGTCGAACTCGCCAGACGCGTTTGTTTTGCCCCTCTTCGGTCCCGTAAATGATTTCTTTGTTCGGCTTCGTCGAGCTATAACCGGACAGCGGTTTCTTCTTGCCCGGCACTAGTTCGTATTCGCCCATCACGTTGATTGAGCCGTCGGTCTTCTGCGTGATCGTGTAATTGTTGTTGGTCGTCTTGTCCCGGAATGTCGCGACCAACGAACCGTCTTCTGGATGCAGCAATACCGACGTCAACGTAATGAACCCCGAAGCGTCCTCTTCGGCCGGCGTTTCGGTGATTCGTTCCTTGGTCGGCACATACGGCCCGTAGAACGGGTTCTTGCCGGCGATCCGCAGATACTCACGGCCTTCCGTCGCCAACACGTTCGAGGCCACGAACGGTGAACCCGTCCCGGACAGGACCGCGTTCATATTGTAGCCCACTTGCGCGGCCGTCCCACTCATGAGTGCCAGGGCCGGCGAGGTCGGCAGCAAGGTCGGGCGATCGGGGGCCACGTCGAGAACCAAGGCTTCGATCGTCAATGTGACATCGAGTTCCTGACGCTGTTGGGCCTTCGCGTCGGAAGGGCGTTGCACGTTGATTTTCTTGACCGTGTGCAACAGCGGCTGTTCGTAGAACCGGCGCAGGAAGTCGGTGACGCGCCACAGGTCGGCCCGGACGGAGATATCGAACGTCAGGCGCGTGTAAGCCCGCTTCTTGGCGGAGATGATCGGGGCGGTCTTTTCATCCGGCTCGGCCGACGACACCTTGAACGCACCGGACGCGAAGTCCGCCTTGCGGGCGAGCGAGTCGAGCAGGATCGTGTATTGGCCGCGCGAGAACTTCACGTCCTGCGGCAGGCTCTGTTGGCGATCGAACTCGAAGGCGAGCTTGGCCCGCTGAATCTTCTGAGCCTTCGCGTTGAGTTCGTCGACTTCGTTCTGGCGCTCGGCGATCAGTTTGTCCTTCTCCCACATGGGCGACAGGATGAACTGATGCGCGATGAACCCGACGGCGATAACGCCGAGAGCCCCGCCCAGGACGTACGACAGGTTACGTTCTTTCGTGGTCATCGACCTGGCCCCCCGAAGCCGCCCGCGAATCCGCCGCCCATGCCGCCACCACCGGGGAAGCCCCCTCCACCCGGGAAGCCACCGCCCTGACCGCCGCCAAAGCCCGGGGCACCACCGCCCTGACCACGGAACCCGCCGCCTCCCTGAGCACCGCCGAACCCGCCGCCCTGACCGGCAAATCCTCCGAACCCACCAGCCCCGCCGCCGAATCCGCCCATGCCTCCAGCCCCGAAACCGGGTCGCGGCGACTCCTCGACTTCAACGCGCGCCGGCTTCGGCGGAATCAGCGAAGTCAGCTTGCGGTTGTACTCACTGGCCGGCAGGCGCTGGAGTTCAGACTTCAACTCGTACGCTTCGCCGAACCGGCTGAAGCCCGGCCCGCCGGCCCCGCCCTTGTTCTGCCGCACGACCTGGCTGAAGTGCTTGTCGCGCTTCATTTCCATTTCCATCTCGGTGAAGTCTTTCGGCGACGAGGTCTGCATTTTCAAAGTCATCTGGCCGACGACCTTGATCTTCGAGTTCTTCTCGGGAACCTTCGGGTCGCCGCGAAAGCTATCGAGCCGCGAGACGTTCGAGTCCTTGATGCGCGAACTCAGGTCGTACAGTTCGTCAAGCCAGTTGACGCGGGTGTCGTTCCAGTCGTTCATGGCCGTGATGCGTTTGTCGTCGAGCTGGAGCGCGCCGACCTTGGTTTCGAGGTCGGCCTTCTCCGAGTTCAGCCGCATCAGGTCGCGTTCTTTGCCCTGCAGCTTCATGTACCCGAGTCCCAGCCCGCCAATCACGAGGACCGCAGCCAAGCCGGCGATCGCGGTCACCCACTGCCGACTTGCCGAAACCCTTTGGACGGGCTGGCGAGGCGTGATGAAATCGATCGGCAGTGGGCCCTTGGCCCGCAACTGCAGGATGCCGGCCAAGGCCGCGAAGTGGCCGTTCGAGTCGCCGACGGTGTCGTGGGCCAACCCCGCGAGCGGATCGAACGCCTGAACCGGCACGGTGAGGCCGGCCCGAATCCGGCCACTCCAGCCACCGGGGCCGGATTGTTCGGCGACGTACAGGGCTTCGACGGGTTGCTGCGGCGTCTGGCCGTTGTAGACCGCGAGGTTGCGCCGCAGTTCGCCGAGCAGCATCTGCTCGGAGTTCAGTGCCGTGGCCGACACGGTGCGGGCGAACACGACCTGGCCATCGCGGGCGACGACCAGTTCGCCCCACTTCTCGCCGCGGGCCAACACGGCGACCGAAGCTCGTCGAGCTTCGGGTGCGGTGACGTCGCCCGACTGGATCGCCCGGTCGAGCGCGGCCAGCGTGCCTAACGGTCGGGGGGTCACGCCCGCGATCTTCAACCCGGCCGACTGACAAAACGTGCGGTACGGGGCCAACACGTCCTTGCGAACGCTCACGGTCACAACGCGAACCTGGCCGTCCGGCTCTTCGCGATCGAGTGCGAAGTAATCGACGATCACGGCGTCGGCCGCCTCGGACATTTCCTTTTGCGTCTGGAAGCGAACGAGCGATGGCTCTTCGTGCGCCGGCACTCGTGGGATCTTGTAATCCTTGACGATCACCTTTTCGCGGCCGATCGCGACGATCGCCGGGGCCGGTGCGATGCCCGAGGTCTTCAAGGCGTCGCGGAATTGCCGACCGAGGTCGGCGGCGTTCCCGGCCGTCAGGGCGGCCCCGAGCCGAAGCGTGACCGCCCGCTCGAGCCGGGCAGTGCCCGACTTCGCGGTGCCGCTCGCCACGTGGACGAGACCAGCTTCGACGTCGATGGCCAAATAGCGGGACAAGTTCGGAACTCCAAATCAGGTCCCCCCTCTCCGCCTCGGAGAGGGGGTTAGGGGGTGAGGTCTTGGCGGTTCGCCCGAAACATCACCCCCCCGGCCCCTTTCCGAAGCGGAGATGGGGAGAAACTCACTGTTTCCTAGGATCGATCGAGCGGCCCAGATCCGTTAGGTCGCGGAAGTACAGGATTCGCGGCTTGCCCTGGTTCGCGTCGATCACGGCTTCGACGCGGGAGACCGGGCCGCCTTCGTCGAAGTAGCCGATCGACTGGACGCGATACACTTGCGTTCGAGCCGTCACGTAGCGTTCGAGCGATTGCATCGTCGCCAGAGGAATCTGCGCGTCGGTCAGCATCCAGGCGATCGTGTCGAAGCTGGGGTCGGCCGACGAGCCACTGGCGTAGGTCGGCCGGGCGGCGATGATCGCGTCGGCGTCGGCTTCGGTCAGCCCCGGCAGGGCGAGGAGGACTTCGCGCGCGGCCGTGTTGACGTTCACGCGGGCCGGCAGTTCGGTGCCCTGCTGGGTCGTGCATTTGTCGAGCAACTTCGGCAGAACGTCGCGTTGCAGGGCGACGTCGCTCTGGAGCGGCGAGCGGATCGTCACCTGGCGGGCCTGCATTCCCGGTTGGGCGGCCGGGATCGTGATGCGAATTTGAGCGTTGACCAGCGCGAACACGGACGACACGCGTTGCCGGGCCTGCGTACCCGCTTGCAAAGCCGCGTTCACCACTTGTTTCAATTGATCGATCGAACCCGTCTGGGCCGCCCCGCCCCCCATCTGCATACCGGTGGCCGCACCATAGAGGCGGTAGGCCAGGATCAGGTAGGCCGTGTCCTCGCCGACGGCCGTCGTCAGGTCGGTCTTCAATTG
>JANLUE010000458.1:0-6915 GCA_031363325.1 Gemmataceae bacterium | reverse complement strand
AGAATTGTGGAAGCGATCGCCCTGAAAGTCGCCCTTAGACGAGTTCGCCGATCGCCGTGCCGCCGTCCAGCATGCGCGTCGGGCGGCCGCCGGGGTCGGTGTAGGTCAGGTCCGCGGGGAGGCCCATCGTGTGGAACACGGTCGCCATCAGGTCTTGCGGCGTGATGGGTCGGGTCTTCGGCGCTTCGGCCCGCGCCGTTGACTCGCCCACGACGCGGCCCATCTTCAAGCCTCCGCCAGCAAGTGCCAGCGTCGAGAGCGGAGCCCAGTGATCGCGGCCGGCGGCCGTGTTCAACTTCGGAGTGCGGCCGAACTCGCCCGTAATCACGAGCAGGATGTCGCGGTCGAGGCCACGTTCGACCAAATCGTCGACGAACGTTCGCACCGCGTGATCGACGGCGGGGGCGGTTTGATTCATTCCCTTGGCAATCGAACCGTGCATGTCCCAGCCGCCGGAATGAACCGTGACGAACCCGGCGCCGGCTTCGCACAGTCGGCGAGCGAGCAGCAATTTTTCGCCGAGCCCAGGTCCGTAGCGATCGCGAACTCGAGGTTCTTCTCGACCAATGTCGAACGCGGTTCGAGCGGCCCCGCGGATCAGGTCGAAGGCCTGAGACTCGAAGCCGTCCCAACCACGCATCAAGCCGCTTTGATCGATGTCGCGATCGGCCTTGTCGAAGGCGTGCAACAGGGTCTTGCGATCCTCGAGTTCATCGGACGGACCGCGCAGGGCCATATTGTCGCGGGCTCGACCGGCCACATCGAAAGGGGCAAACGTTCGGCCCAGCCAGGCTGGCCCGTCGGCCGTGATCTCGCGACCGCGAACGTAGGTTGGCAAGCCGTTGGGTGTCGTCGCGCCACGATAGCGCGAGACGATCGCGCCAAGGCCGGGCCGATTGGGGGCAGCCCCGTTGTCGACGTCCGGGTGATCGTGGCCGGTCATGACGAAGTGCGTGCCGCCGCCGTGGCCGGAATCGGTGTGGGCGAATGAGCGAACGAATGCGAATCGATCGGCGATCGCGGCGATTTTCGGAAACGTCCCACCAAGCCGCACGCCCGGCAGAACGCTCGGGACCGAACCGGTGACGGAGCGGTATTCGTTCGGCGCGTCGGGTTTCGGGTCGAAGGTTTCAATTTGCGAGGGACCGCCCGCGAGCCAGAGCCAGACGACGGAGGTGGATTTTGTGGAAGTTCCCGATTGGGCGATAGATTCTCTGGCCCGCAATAAGTTTGGCAGGGAAAGCCCGGCGAGGCCGAGCGAGCCGATGGTGAGGAAGTCGCGCCGATTCGGTCCGGCGCGGCGCGTGCGGTGGCCGCACGCGGACGGCGGGTGCATACGCAGCCTGAACAATTCTGGCAAGTTTGGGCGGCGAACGTCGGGCGCTGGAGTGCGTCGCGGGTGGGAGAGTTCGCGGGAACCTTACCCCATTTTTCGGGGTCGGTCAACGCGAAGCAAACCGAGGGTTCTCCAAACCCTCTGTTAGATCATGCGGAACGGCCGAAGGGTTCGGACTGCCGTTGCGTTTCCTTCACAATCGGTTATGGGCGGGCCTCTCGATGAGCAAAACGCTTGGGCGCGGTCGGCCGAGGGGGAATCGGCCGGTCCGAATGCGCCAGGGGAACGGGGCCGGACATGCAGAGCACGCCGCTCGTACGCCATATTCTGCGCGAAGAATCCGTTACGCGCGGGTTGGGCGATGTCGAAGCGCGAATGATCGTCGACTGGCTGGCCGACCGGGCCGAACGCATCGCCGACGAGGCCCCGACCGAAGCGGCTGCATGGGCCATCCTGCGTGCCACCTGTCGCAAGGCCCGCGCGATTTCCTGTTTCATCCGCTTGTGGTTCGAGCCGGATTCACGTGGGGCCGCCATCCAGATGGCCGCCGCCGAACGCGCACCCTGGCCTTTCCCGAGTTCCGACATGGACCCCGGCGAAGCGATGGGCGAAATCTTGGCGTGGACCGATCGGAACGATCGGCTGACCAAGGATTGTCCTGCGCTTGGCGTCCGAGTCGCCGCCTAAACGATTCACGTGAGGCGAATGGCAGTTCAAGCGGTTCCGGACGTTGCCAGCCGCCGCCACCCTGGCCTCGCATCATTGGCCAGCAGCTTCAAGAGTTCGGCGTGATCGAGCGGTTTGACCAAATGGGCGTCGAAGCCGGCGTCCCGTGACTTGCACCGATCGTCTTCTTGACCCCAACCGGTCAAAGCGACGAGCTGAATGTCCCGGCCCCACGGCTGCTCGCGGATCGTTCGGCACGCGTCGTAGCCGTTCAACTTCGGCAGGCCGATGTCGAGCAGAATCAGGTCCGGTTGGAAGGCCCCGGCCTTCTCGACGGCCTCGACCCCATCGTGGCCGGTCTGAACCTCGTGGCCGAACATCTCCAGAAGCATCGACAGGCTCAACGCCGAATCCCGATTGTCGTCGACCACCAGGACTCGGCGGCGAACGATCGAATTCGATTCGGCGGCGGGGGGCGCATTCGTTTCGGGCTCTGCGACTTCGATCGCCACGGGAAGTCGGACGATGAACTCGCTACCCCGCCCGAGGCCGGAGCTGTCGGCCGCGACGGTGCCGCCGTGCAGTTCCGTCAGTTGCTTGACGAGCGTCAGGCCGATGCCCAGGCCGCCTTGCGAGCGCTCGAGAGTTCGATCCACCTGGGTGAACATTTCGAACACTTTCGGCAACATTTCGGGCGCGATGCCGAGCCCGGAATCTTTGATCGACGCGACGACTTCGCGGCCGCGCCGTTCCGCCGCGAGCCAGATTCGGCCACCCGGCTCCATGTACTTGCAAGCGTTCGTCAACAGATTCCCAAACACTTGCGCGAGCCGCACGGGGTCCGCGTCGAGAACGATCGGCGTCGATGGGAGGGCGACTGTCAAGTCGTGATTCGCGGCTTGAACGAGCGGCGCGCAGGCTTCGACGACGTGGTTGAGGACCGTCGCAAGCTCCACGCGCTCCTTGCGCAACTCCAATTTGCCGCGCGTCACGCGGCTGACATCCATCAGGTCGTCGATCAGTCGAACCATCTGGTTCAACTGTCGCTCCATGGTGCCGCAGACCTTCTCCAGCAACGGGGCGTCGTTTGGGGCGAGCTTGAGCACCTGGAGGGAGTTACGGATGGGGGCGAGCGGATTGCGCAATTCGTGAGCCAAAGTCGCCAGGAACTCGTCCTTGCGTCGATCGGCCTCGCGCAACTCGGCGGCCAGTCGACCCAACTGTTCTTCGCTCCGCTTGCGCGCGGTGATGTCGTAAAACACGCCGACGAATCGAACGGCCTTTCCGGTCGAATCGTAAAAGAACTGCCCCGCCGAATTCGCCCAGATGATTCGCCCGTCGTCCGCACGGCGAAGGCGATGCTCCGAACGAAACGTGTCGCGCTCGCGTTCGGCCCGTTGCCACTCCGCCAGGACTTTGGGTTGGTCTTCGGCGACGATCGCCGTCCGCCACATCGCGCTCTCCGCGTGGCGATTGGGAGTGGGCTGATATCCGAGCAGCGTGAAGTGACTGTCGGACCAGTGATTGACCCCCGTGATCAAGTCGAGGTCCCAGGTCGCGGCGTCGGCGATGTTCATCGCCAGTTGCATCCGTTCCTCCGAGGCGTGCAGGCGTTCGTCGGCCCGTTTCCGCTCGGTGATGTCGCGCGAATAGACCGCGAGCCCGCCATCCGCAGTCGGGTAGGCTCGATCCGCGAACCAGAGCTGCCAGGGCGAGTGGAAGACTTCGTACTCGACCGTGACGCGATCCGCCATCGCGCGCTGGAGTTGCCGATGCGCCTGATTGCCGTTCGCGTCCGGGAAGATGTCCCAGATGCTCTGTCCGATCAACTCCGTCCGGCGCTGCTTCGTTCGGGCTTCCATTGCGTCGTTGACGAAGTTGATTCGCCAGTCGGGGCCCAGGGTGATGACCGCGTCGGTGATGCTCTCGAGAATCCCGGCCAACTGCTCCTGACTCGCGCGGACCGCCAGTTCGTGTCGCCGAACGGCGTTCGCGGACCACCACAACAGCGTCGTGAGCAAAGCGATCAAGGTCAGGACGAGAATCGCGTCGCCGAAGGCCGCGTCGAACCACCCGGCTTGTTGGCCGCGCAAGCTCAGCAACCCCAACACGATGGGAATCAGAAAAACGCCCGGTAGCGCGCGGCGGACCAGGAGTGTCGCCGACGAATTCCCCAAGATCAACTTCATCGGCTGACCGTCGGGCACGGCCGTCACCAGTCCAATTCCCAGTGCGAACAGCATGGTCGAAGTCTGAAACGCGATGGTCGTCAACTTGGGAAGCGTGTAGAGTCGATCGGCGCCAAAAGTGTAACCGAGTATGGAGAACATCGCGATCGCGATGGTCAAGAGTCCGCCGAGTGTTGCGAAGGAACGCGTTTTCTTGAAGCTCAACAACAGGATTGAGAGCCCAACGATCGCCAGAGACGTGGCACCGGGCGGCCCCATCCGGCCGGGAGCGACCGTCCCGCGTTGCCCCCACTCGCGATGGGCCAGCAATCGGTCGATGCCCAGATCGACGCCCGAGAAGTACTGCGAGAGCGTCGCCGCGCCGATCAGACTCGCAAAGGCCCCGAGGACTCCGGCGGTTCGACATCGGCCCAGCGACACCAGCATCAGGGCCGCGGCGCATGCCAACACACCCAACGCGTTGTTGGGCATCTGGGAAATGCCATTGCCGTCCCAGTCCGTGAGGCGGGGGATGTTGAAAATCCATCCCAATAATGTCGCAAGGCCGCCGACGAGCGCATATCCTCCCAAACTCGCCGAAATCCGCGAGGCTTGTCTTCGTCTTCGGGTCGCTGCGTACGAATCCATGCTGGCCGCCCCGCCTACTCTCAATTCGTCGAGTAGGTGCGATTCTATGTCGCGGTGAGAATCGACACAAGAGAGTGATTCGCGGTTCGTCGTGCCTTGTTTTCACGGGATTGTTCGTCACTTGGATCGATCAACCATCGACGCGCATCACGCGCCAGGCGATCGTCAGGAAGGCGGCCCCGAAGCCGAGCAGCACGCCGCACGCGCCGGCGACGACCATCAGGTTCGGGTCCGGATTGAGCAGCAATTGTTGATAGCCGTCGAGGGCCCAGGCATGTGGGGTCACATGGCTCCAGATTCGCATCGAGTCGGGCATCAGGTCGCGTGGCATCATCGAGCCGCCGATCCCCGCGAGCACGAGAACCAACAGCGTGCCGTAGATGGCGACTTGCGTTTCCGTCTTGGCCAGACTCGCGACGAGCATCGCGAGCCCCGAGGCCGCGAACGAGGTCGAAGCGACGACTGCTAGTAGCCAAAGTGGTTCGGCCCCCCACGACAGGCCGAACACCAGTTTGCCCGCGATCAGCAAGAAAACGCCCTGAAAAAGCGACACCCCCAGGGCCGGCAGGAACTTGCCGAGCAACAGCGCCGCGCGGGTCAATGGGGCGGCGCGGAGTCGAACGAGCGTCCCTTGCCGGCGTTCCGCCGCGAACAGCCAGCCGACGGTGAGGACGAGAAAGAACGCGAACGTGACCGTGTACGAGGGCACCAGAATCTGGAAGCGAATGTCGCCGCGCTTCGGCAAGCCTTCCTCTTCGTAGGAACTCACTTGGCCTTCGCGTCCCTCGGCCTGGCTTTTCACGAGGCCGGCCCACGTCTTCGCCCGGAAGTTGTAGTTGCTGAACGTCTCGCCGATGCCGTCCTGGACCGGCGGGCCGATCTCTTTGCGAACGTTCGGCTCAAGCACGTCGCCGAACGAAATCCCCTTGCCAATCCGCTCCATGAACGCATCGTCGCGGAACAATTCCTTGATGAGTTCCTGAAACTTGGGGAGTTGACCCTTGAACGTCGCCGCCAACAGGCCGAACTTCTTCTTGAGCAACTCCTCGAACTTCGGATCGGCGAACATCTGATCGATGAGCTTTCGCAGCACCGGGTCGATGTCCTTCAGCACTGGGCCAGGGATGTCTTTCTTCCGCTTCATGCGCTCGGCGACGAGCGCCATGAACTCCTCGTCTCCCACGCGTTCGAACGCCTTGCCGATCATCCATGGAATGACGACCCGGAACAGCGTCACCTGAGCAATCTGTTGGACGATCGACGCGCCGGCCGGTTGGGTCGGGTCTTTGAGAATCGTCAGATCCACTTCGGCCGGGTTGATGCCATCGCGATAGAGGGGGTTCAATGGCGGCGGGTTCGCCTTCGTCAAGAACGAACAGCGGTGCATCTTGGCGCTGAAGTCCGACTCGAACACGAACACGGCCGCCCGCTTGCCATCGCGAACCAGTTCCTCGGCGAGGGCCCGCGAGTCAATGACTTCAATGCGGATGTCGGCCGTGCCCGCCAGATCGTCGAGAACGATTTGGCTCCACGGCTTCGGCGGAAAGTCCCCCGCCCCAGGGGGCAAGCCCGCGTCCTCGTTCACGACGGATACGCGCAGGCGATTGTCCGGCTTCTGCCCAAACCCCTGGCCAACGACCAGGCTCAGGACCGCGACGAAAACGAGCGGCGTGAACAGCAGAATGATCGCCGACCGATAGTCGCGCCGGAGCAGTCGAAAGTCCTTGGCCGCGAGTGTGAACGTGGACATGTCGGTGGCCTCAGATCCAACGGCGAAAGAATGTCGGTGGCAAGGTGCGCATCCTCATTGGCGTACGACGAGCCGAATAGGCTGCCCGCATCGAGCCGAGGGTTGCGGTGTACGATCGCGCTTCGGCCATTGATATCAACGTCGATCAAGAGGTCGACCGGCCCGATCGACGCGGCTGACTTCGCAGGCACAGTTTCCGGTGTGTGGGCATCTTCCATTCGTCGCTCTCGGTCACCTCCTGAACCATATGGTCAATCGACTGCAACGGTATCCGCTTTATGGCGAATGCGCCAATTCTGGATACGATCTATCATTCACCCCCGGCCCGGGCTCATACCCGGTCCCCC